>DASVVI010000471.1:0-1910 GCA_036386635.1 Longimicrobium sp. | reverse complement strand
CCGGCCGGGAGGTACGCTTCCATCAGCCTGCGGCGCAGCCCGGCCGCCTGGCTGCGAACCGAGCCGTCCAGGATCTGGTCGCCCACCTTGAGCACCATCCCGCCCAGCAGCTCGGGGTCCACGTGGAAGGTGGCGATCACGTCGCGCCCGAAGCGCGTCTGCAGCGACGCGCGGATCTCCTCCTGCAGGGCGGCGTCCGGCGCGTGCGAGATGGTGACGTCCACCCGCAGGCGCCCCATCATCTCGTCCACCCGCTCGCGGTACGCCAGGGCGATGTCGCGAAGGAGGTTGTCGCGGCGCTTGTCCACCACCACCAGCACGAAGCGCAGAAAGAGCTCGGGCACGCGCCCGCCCAGCGCGCCGCGAAGCGCCGCCTTCTTGGCGTCCATGGAGATGGCGGGGGCCGACAGGAAGGCGCGGATGCGCGGCTCCGTGTTCAGCAGGCTGGCCAGCTCGTCCGCGGCGGTCTGGAACTCGACGGCCGTGTTGGCGCCGCCGTTGCGCTGCGCCAGGGTGAGGAGCGTGTCCGCGTAGTTGCGCGCGATGACCTCGGAGCGCACGGGTCAGACCCCCGCGCCGAGGGCCGGCTGCGTGGCGACCTGGCCCAGGTACTCGCGAACGAGGCGGCGGTTGTCCTCGCCGTCCAGGTTGCGGCGCACCAGGCGCTCGGCGGCGCGCATGGAGACGTCCACGGCTTCGCGGCGCACGGCCTGCAACGCACCCTCGCGCTCGGCGGCGATGTCCTGGCGGGCGCGCTCCAGCAGGGCTTCCTGCTCGCGGCGCGTCTCGGCCAGCATCTCCGCGCGGATGCGCTCGGCGCTGGTGCGGCCCTCGTTGACCGCCTCCTGCACGCGGGCGCGGGTCTCCTCCAGGATGCGCCGGTTCTCCTCCATCATGGCGGCGGCCTCGGCGCGGTCGTGCTCGGCGGCGGCGGCCAGCTGGCGGAGGTTCTCCTCGCGGGCCTCCACGGCGCCCAGGATCTTGGGGAAGGCGAACCTGGACAGGACCCCCAGGACGATCAGGAAAACCACGATCGTCCAGAAGGTGAGCCCGATGTTCGGCGACAGCAGGCCGGGTGCCTCCTCGTGCTCCTGCGCGATCAGGGGCGCGGCGAAGCCGAGAAGGAGAAGGGCCGAGAGAGCGATGGTGGAGCGACGCATATCCGTTTGCCGGTTCGAGTCCGGTTCGATAGAAAAAGAACGATCTGCCAGGGTGGCCGGCCGCCGCGAGCTTCCGCGGCGGCCCGCCGGGTCCAGCTCAGCCGCGCAGCGCGGTGAAGACGCCGGACTGCACCAGGAACGCGACCACGATGGCGAACAGGGTGGCGCCTTCCACGAAGGCGGCCAGGATCAGCGCGCCGGTCTGGATGGTGCCGGCGATCTCGGGCTGGCGGGCCATGCCGTCCATCGCGCGGGAGCCGATCAGGCCGATGCCGATGCCGGCGCCGATGACCGCGAGGCCGGCGCCGAGGGCGGCACCGAGTAGACCGTTGCTGAGCGCGTTGGCGGTCTCGACCGCCGCTTGCATCATCATCATGAGAATCCCTCCAGGGATTTAACGTGGTACGATTCGGGCTTCCGCTCTGCCGGCATCTCACCGGTGGACGCCAGCCGGCATCGCTGCCGCGCGTCCTCCCCGGGGGCCCATGCCCGGGTACTGTACGACGGGGGTGAGCGGTCCCCGCCGGCGGCCTGGGGGTGATGCTTGGGAGCGGGCCGCGTCCCCCCGAACTGCCTGGTGCGTTAGTGCGTTAGTGCGTGAGTGCGTTTTGTTCGGAGCGCACTTACGCACTCACGCACTTACGCACTTCCGTCAGTGCGCATGCTGCATCAACCCGATAAACACGCTCGTCAGCATCGCGAAGATGAACGCCTGGAGGAAGCCGACAAAGATCTCCAGGAAAAAGATCG
>DASVVI010000470.1:0-9310 GCA_036386635.1 Longimicrobium sp. | reverse complement strand
CATCCACAACCAGGGTCGCGCCTGCCTCGGCCAGCGCGCGGAGGTCGCCAGCGGGGTGGATAGCGATGATCAGGCGTGCATCGGATGGCAGTGCGGAGGGGCGCTCGGCAACGCGCGTGGTCCAGCCGGTCGCTTCGAGCGCGGGGATTACGAAGCGTCCCGCGCCGCCTGACGCGATCACTACGGCGCTACGGCGGAGCTCCGGTCCCGTAGGTGCGGCGGCGGCAGGTGAGGTGGGCGATGACAGGTCCGACAGGCGGATTGCGCCGGGCCAGGCGGCTTGCCGGAGAGCGGCCATACCGGGCCGCCATCCGCCCCAGCGCAACGCCGAGAGCATGGTCACGCGCACGGAGTCAGCGCCGCGCAGCGCGCGGGCGGCGGGGTCGATAGCGCGCAGGGCGACTGCGTAGCTGGTGGGGTGCGCGGATGGGCCGGCGGCGGCGAGCGAATCGAACGTCGCCGCGGTGAGTCGGCGCTGCGGGAGATGGACGGCGGACGTGTCGAAGAGGATGAGGTCGCCGCGTGCGGTTCCATCCGGCGCGAGGAGGGTGCGGCGCGCCTGTTCCACGGCTCGGCGCCAGGCATCGGAATCGCGCATGGCGGCGCTGCGGTCGAGGAGCACGACCTCGCGCGTGCCCCGCGGCGCCGGGATCCACGACGGCCGTGCGAACGCCGCGCCCGCGAGCAGGAGGAGCAGCATGCGAAGCGCCATCAGGAGGCGGTCCGTGGGGCGGCTCACGCGGATAGAGCTGCGCGCGTCCTCGCTCAGGAAGCGCGCGGTGGGAAGCGGTGAGCGCGTCGGCGGGCGCCTGCGGATGAGGTGCAGCGCCAGCGGGACCAGCGCCGCGAGGCCTCCGGCCACCAGGAAGAGCGGCGCGCCGAGCGTCAGCATCCGCCTACCCTCGCCGCGCGGTGGCCCACGCAGCGAGCGCGGATTCCACCGGCTGCGCAGTGGTCAACGCCACGTATTCGACGCCTCGCTCGCGCAGCCGGTCCGCCATGCGGGCATAGTATTCAGCCACGCGCCGCGCGTACCCTGCATCGGTTTCGGGTACGGCGGGAATCTCGCGCGCCGGGTGCTCGGGGTCGAAGAAGAGCCCCGGGCCGCCCCCGCGCTCCCCCGCCTCCACCGGCGTGAGGACGCGCATCACGATCACCTCGTCGCCGCGCGCGCGCAGCCGTCCGGCGGAGGCGACCAGGGCATCGCCGTCGTCATCCTCCAGCAGGTCGGACACGAGCACGACGCGCCCACCGCGAGGAAGGGCGCCGCCCACGCGGTCCAGCGCATCGGCCGCGCTCCCGCTGCCGGCGGGGCGCAGCCGCTCCATCTGGAGAAGGAGGTCGTGGAGCTGTCCGCGGCGCGCGCGGGGCGGGCTGAGGAGTTGCGGCTGCGCACCGAACGCCGCCAGCCCCACCGCATCGCCCGACCCCAGCATCAGGTGCGCGAGCGCGGCGGCGACGTAGCAGGCGTAGCGCATCTTGGAGGGATCGTCGCCATCCGCGAAGTCCATCGAGAGCGAGGCGTCGAGCACCAGGAAGGCGGAGAGGTTGGAGCGCTCCTCGTACTCGCGCACGTGCAGCCGGTCGGTGCGCGCAAAGAGCTTCCAGTCGAGGTAGCGGGTGTCGTCACCCTGCTGATAGTCGCGGTGCTTGGCGAAGTCCTCCCCCGCCCCATGCCGCGGCGACCGGTGCGACCCCGCCAGGAAGCCGCGCACCACCGTCTTCGCCACGATCTCCAGCCCGCCCAGCCGCTCCAGGAGCCGCGGGGGGAGAAAGGAGCTGGAGGTCGCGGTTGCGGGCATGGCACGTCTTTCCTGGTGCGGTGCTGCGTCGGGCACGGGCGGCCACGCGGGGCCGCCCCTACGGGGGTTCGATGTGTCTGGCGGGCGTCGGCGCGGCCGATGACACGGGCGCGATGAATCGCGCCCCTACGGGAGACCTGCATCCGCACCCGCAGTTCTCCCCCTCACCTGCCCTGCGCCCCCGCAGGCGGGGGAGGGGGCCTCCTACAACCCGCTCTTCGGAGCCGCCACCGTCTCCAACAACCGCGCGACGACGGCATCGGGGGTCACGCCCTCTGCCTCCGCGTGGAAGTTCACGAGGACACGGTGGCGGAGCACCGGAAGCGCCACGCGGCGCACGTCGTCCAGGGTGGCGTGGAAGCGGCCGGCCAGGAGGGCGCGCGCCTTGGCGCCCAGGATCAGCGCCTGGCCCGCGCGCGGGCCGGCGCCCCAGCGAACCCACTTCTTCACCTCGTCGTCGCCGCCGCCGGGGCGGGTGGCGCGCACCAGGGAAGCGGCGTAGCGGAAGACGTTGTCCGCCACCGGCACCTCGCGCGTCCACCGCTGCAGCGTCAGCACCCGGTCGGCATCCAGCACCGATTCGATCGCCGGGTCCGCGACGCCGGTGGTGGCGCGGAGGATCTGCACCTCCTCGTCCTCCGACGGGTAGTCCAGGCGGATGTCCAGCATGAAGCGGTCGAGCTGCGCCTCGGGGAGCGGGTAGGTGCCCTCCTGCTCCAGCGGGTTCTGCGTGGCCAGCACGAAGAAGGGGCGCGGCAGGATCATGTCCTCGCCGCCGACCGTCACGCGCCCCTCCTGCATCGCCTCCAGGAGCGCGGCCTGCGTCTTGGGCGGGGTGCGGTTGATCTCGTCTGCCAGCAGCACCTGTGTGAAGACGGGCCCGCGGATGAAGCGCGCCGCCCGCCGCCCCGTGGTGCGGTCCTCCTCGATCACCTCGGTGCCGGTGATGTCGCCGGGCATAAGGTCGGGCGTGAACTGCACGCGCCGGAACTCCAGCTCCAGCGCCTCGGAGAGGGTGCGCACCAGGAGCGTCTTGGCGAGCCCGGGCACGCCCACCAAGAGCGCGTGGCCGCCCGCGAGCAGGCACACGAGCACCTCGTCCAGCACCGCCTCCTGGCCCACGATGCGGCGCTGGACCTGCGCGCGCAGGCGGGCGGTATCGCCCAGGACCGCTTCGACCTCCATCTGTGCCGTAGCCAGGGGAGCCAACCTCGCGTGGAGTGGATGAGGAGCCGTTTCCGGCCTGCTAAGATCCCAGCACCCCCCGCCGCGCGCAAGTGCCCGCCGCGCGCGCACGAGGTGTGCGGAACGAGATCAGCCCCTCCATCCGCTCAACGGAGCCACCCGATGAAGACGATCCATCTCCTCGCCGCCGCCCTGATCCTCGCCGCCTGCTCGCGCGAGCCCGCGGCGGTGGCGCCGCGAGCGGCCGTACTGCTGGCCGCGGGCGACATCGCGGAGTGCCCGCGGCAGGGGGACGAGGCCACCGCCGCGCTCCTCGACACGCTGCCCGGCGCCGTGGCGGTGCTGGGCGACAACGCGTACGAGCGGGGGACGGCGGAGGAGTACGCCCGCTGCTACGACCCGAGCTGGGGCCGTCACAAGGCGCGCACCCGCCCCACGCCGGGCAACCACGAGTACGCCACGGCCAACGCGGCGCCCTACTACGCCTACTTCGGCGCGGCGGCGGGGAATCCGAACGAAGGGTGGTACAGCTACGAGCTCGGCGCGTGGCACGTCGTGGTGCTCAACAGCGAGGTGCCGCGCACGCCGGACTCGCCGCAGATCCAGTGGCTGCGCGCGGACCTGGCGGCGCACCCGGCGCGCTGCACCCTGGCGTACTGGCACAAGCCGCGCTTCAGCTCGGGCCCGCACGGCAACAACGAGGCGATGCAGCCCTTCTGGGACGCGCTCTACGAGGCGGGCGCCGACGTGGTGCTCACCGGCCACGACCACATCTACGAGCGCTTCGCGCCCATGGCGGCGGACGGACGCGTGGATGCGGCTCGCGGCATCCGGTCGTTCGTCGTGGGCACCGGCGGGCGAAGCCTGTACGCCATAGCCAGCGTCGCCGCGAACAGCGAGTTCCGCCAGAACACTTCCATCGGCATCATCCGCTTGGAGTTGGAGGAGCGCGGCTACCGCTGGCGCTTCATCCCCACCAGCGGCGCGCCTCTCGACGAGGGTAGCGCGAGCTGCCACTGAAAACAGCATGTCTCACGCGAAGACGCGAAGACGCAAAGGGAGCACGCGAAGTTCTTTGCGCCTTTGCGTCTTCGCGTGAGGCCCGTCGGTAGAAGCCTGTCTAACACGAACTCCGGTCAGCAATTGGAAGCAGTCACCCGCCCCGCCATCTTGGACCTGCTGCGGGATCGCACCCGCGCGGCGCACGACCGTGCCGAGGAGGCGCTTCCGCTCCTCGACCCGTCGCTGGACGCGGCTCGCTACCGGGCGATTCTTGCGGGCTTCTGGGGCTTCCACGCCGCGCTGGAGCCGCGCCTCGCCGCCGTGGCGGAGCTGCGCGGGCTGGGGCTGGACCCGACGGAGCGCCGCAAGCTGCCGCGCCTGGAGCACGACCTGCGCACCCTCGGCGCGGATCCGGCGCGGCTTTCGCTGGCCGACGCGGTGCCGGAGGTGGAGGGCGTGGCGGCGGCGCTGGGATGCATGTACGTGCTGGAGGGGGCGACGCTCGGCGGGCGCGTCATCAGCCGCCACCTCGCCGCGCGTGGCATCGGCCCGGAATCGGGCGGCGCCTTCTTCGCCGGCTACGGCGACGAGACCGGCGAGATGTGGAAGTCGTTCTCCGCGGCGATCGGCGCGTACGCCGAAGCCCATCCCGAAAGCATCCCGCGCATCGTCGACGCCGCGGACGAGACGTTCACCCTGCTGGAGCGCTGGCTCGCGCGCACGCAGCACGATCCGCCGCCCGATCCTCAAGGATGAGATCGACCGCCGCGCGCAGGCTCTGCATCGCCTCCTCCTCGGTCCGCCCCTGCCCGTTCGCGCCCGGCGTCGCGGGCGCCGAGGCGATGAACCACTCACCCTCGCGCTCGATGATCGCGTTCAGTTCGTCACACATCCTCATTCTCCGTGGTTGTGTGCAAGGATTCGTTTGACAGGGTGAAGCCGCGAAATCAGATTACGGTTCCCGCTGCAACTGCCGCAACCACCCGCATCTCACCAGGCCCGCGATGCCCGGCCACACGATCCTGCTGGTGGAAGACAACGACGACAATCGGGTCGTCTACCGCACGATGCTGGCGCACTTCGGCTTCCGCGTGGTGGAGGCGACGGATGGGCACGAGGCGCTCCGGCTCGTGCGCGACGACCGCCCGGACCTGATCCTGATGGACATCTCCATCCCCGTGATGGACGGCTGGGAGACGACGCGCACCCTCAAGGCCGATCCCGGCACCGCGAGCATCCCGGTGATCGCCGTCACCGCGCACGCCCTGGAATCGGATCGCGCCCGCGCAGAGCAGATCGGCTTCAACCTCTTCCTCACCAAGCCCGTGGAGCCGCGCCGCGTCGTCACCGAAGTCCGCCGACTGCTGGGTCTGGAACAGACGCCGTAGCCGCCGTGGACCGGGCGCGAAAAAAGAGGCACGGAGAGCATGCTCTCCGTGCCTCTTTTTGCGTCCGACTGGTGCGGCTACCTGACGAACCGCTGCACGATCCAGCTCGCCACCGCCTCCAGCGCGGCGGGCGACATCGTCTCTTCGATGGTCGCGTACTCGCCGGGGGAGCCGGTGCGGGCGGTCTGGAAGAGGTGGTTGAGCCCCGCAAGCTCCAGCACGCGGTAGTCGCGATTCCCGGCCGCGCGCAGCGCCGAGTCGATCGCGGCGAGGTTCTCCTTCGCCGGCACCTGGACGTCCAGCGAGCCGTTCAGCGCCAGCGTGGGCACCGTCAGGCGGCGCAGCGCGGGGCGCGGATCGTAGCCCAGGAAGTAGCGGAACCAGGGGGCGAGAAGAGCCCGCATCGGCCCCGGGATCGAGTCGGGCGACGAGGCGCCGGCGGCGCGTTCCTGAGGGGTCAGCGCGGCGCGGATTCGGCGCGCGGCATCCGCGCTGTCACTCCCCGCGCGTGCGGCGGCGAAGATGCGGCCCTGCACCTCGCCCTGGCGCCGCACCATCTCCTCCGACGCGCCCGAGGAGCGCAGCACCGCCGCACCCTGCAGCCGCAGGAGCGAATCCCCGGGGATGCCCGTGCCGGCGAGCATCACCACGTACGCCACCCCTCGCGAGCGCGTCGCCACCATCGGCGCGATGACCCCGCCTTCGCTGTGCCCGATCAGCCCGATCTTGTTGCGCGCCACATCGGACCGCGCGGCGAGGAAGCGGACCGCCGCCTCCACGTCGTTCGCGAAGTCCGCCGAGGTGGCGCGGCCGAAGTCGCCGGTGGAGCGGCCCTCGCCACGGTCGTCCATGCGCAGCACGGCGATCCCGCGGCGCGTCAGGTAGTCCGCGAGCACCAGGAAGGGCTTGTGCCCCATCAACGACTCGTCGCGGTCCTGCTGCCCGGAGCCGGTGATGAGCACCGCGGCCGGAAACGGTCCGCGCCCCCGCGGCAGCGTCAGCGTCCCCGCGATCCGCACCCCAGGCACCGAGGCGAAGGAGACCTCCTCCTCGCGATACGGAAAGGGGCGCTTCGGCTCCTGCGGGCGCGCCGGTGCCGCCAGTGCGGTCCCTCGCACCAGCGTGAGCGGCAGCGTCGCGCCACCCTGATCCCACGTTCCCGCCAGGGTGTCCCCGTTGGCCGAGATCCGCGCCTGGAACACCGCCCCCGACGCCTCGATCCTGACCGCCGTGTCCCCCTGCGGCAGCACCGTGGCCGGCAGCCGGACGCCGCCCTGGTCCACGCTCGTCAGCGCCCCGCCGAGCGCGCCATTCGCCCCGCGCTCGATGGAAAGCGCCAGGCGCAGCTTGATCGCCCCCGCATCCAGCGCCCCATTGTAGTTCCCGGGCAGCCGCGCGCCCGGCCCCTGCGCCTCCGCCCCCGAAGCGAGCCCCACCACCGCAACGCCCGCCATCAGCCATCCACGCATAACTCCTCCCCCATTCCAATTTTACACATCACCCGCGCACCATCGCGGTTCACTCTGGCCGACTGACGAAACGGCAATCCTCGCCGCCGGGTTTCGTTCCTTCCATTCCCCATTCCCCATTCCCCATTCCCCGCAGTCCTACAGCGCAGCCGTCCGCTCCTGAATCGACCTTACCTCCCGCGTCCGGCTGCGCAGCGCGCTGATCGCATCGGCGGCGGCGTTGGCGGCGGACATCGTGGTGATGTACGGGATGCCGTACTGGATCGCCGCGCGGCGGGTGGCGTAGTCGTCGTACTGGCTCTGCTTGCCGAGCGGGGTGTTGATGAGCAGCGCCACGTCGCCCGAGATGATGTGGTCCACCATGTTGGGCCGCGCCTCGTTCACCTTGAAGACGCGCTCGCACGGCACGCCGCGGCTGCGCAGGTAGCGCGCGGTCCCCTCGGTGCCGGCGATGCGGAAGCCCATGTCGTGCAGCCGCCGCGCGATGGGCGTGACCGTGGCCTTGTCCGGGTCGTTCACCGTGATGATGACGCGCCCGTCCTTGGGAAGGTGCGTCCCCGCCGAGATCTGCGCCTTGGCGAACGCCATCCCGAACGAGTCGTCGAAGCCCATCGCCTCGCCCGTGGAGCGCATCTCGGGGCCGAGCAGCGGGTCCACTTCGGGGAGCTTGTTGAAGGGGAAGACGGCTTCCTTCACCGCCACCCCGCCCACCGGGATCTCCTCCGGCAGCCCGAAGCTCGCCAGCTTCTCTCCCACCATCAGCCGCGCCGCGATCCTGGCCAGCGGCACTCCCGTCGCCTTCGATACAAAGGGTACGGTTCGCGACGCGCGCGGGTTCACCTCCAGCACGTACACCACGCCACCGTAGACGGCGTACTGCACGTTGATCAGCCCGATCACCCCCAGCCCCAGCGCGAAGCTGCGGGTGTGCTCGCGCATCTCCGCGATCTGCGCGTCGGTGAGCATGAAGGGCGGCAGCACGCACGCCGAGTCGCCGGAGTGGATCCCCGCCTCCTCGATGTGCTGCATCACCCCGCCGATCACCACCGTCTCGCCGTCGCACAGCGCGTCGACGTCGGCCTCGAAGGCGTCCTCCAGGAAGCGGTCGATGAGCACGGGCCGCTCGTGGCTCACGCTGGCCGCCGTCGCGAAGTAGTGCCGCAGCCCCTCCTCCTCGTACACGATGCGCATCCCCCGCCCGCCCAGCACGTAGCTGGGGCGCACGAGCACGGGGTAGCCCACCCGCTCCGCGATCTCCGCCGCCTGCTCCACCGAGACGGCCAGGCCGTTGGGCGGCTGCTTGACGCCGAGCTCGCGGGCCAGCGCCTCGAAGCGCTCGCGGTCCTCCGCCCGGTCGATCGCCTCGGTGGGCGTGCCGATGATCTTGACGCCCAGGCGCTCCAGCGGCTCCGCCAGCTTCAGCGGCGTCTGCCCGCCGAGCTGCACGATGACGCCGTCCGGCTGCTCCAGCCGCACGATCTCCAGCACGTCCTCGAGCGTCAGCGGCTCGAAGTACAGCTTGTCCGAGACGTCGAAGTCCGTGGAGACCGTCTCCGGGTTGGAGTTCACCATGATCGACTCCCACCCGGCATCGCGCAGGGCAAGCGCGGCCTGCACGCAGCAGTAGTCGAACTCCACCCCCTGCCCAATCCGGTTGGGCCCCGACCCCAGGATCACCACCTTGCGCCGCTCCGAGCGCTCGGACTCGTTCTCCTCCGCGTAGGTGGAGTAGAGGTACGGCGTCATCGCCGGGAACTCGCCGGCGCAGGTGTCCACGCGGTTGTAGATGGGATGGATGTTCATCCCCCAGCGCCGCTCGCGCACCGCGTCCTCGGTCTCGCCGCGAAGGCGCGCGAGCTGCACGTCGCTGAACCCGAAGCGCTTCATCCGCAGCATCTCGGCGGGCGACACCTCGGGGAGCGCAGCGTACGCCCGCTCGGCGTCCACCAGCTGCGCGAGCTGCGCCACGAACCACGGATCGACCGCGGTGAGCGACGACACCTCCTCCTGCGAAAATCCCTGCTCCAGCGCGCGCTTCATCTGGAACGCGCGCTCCGGCGTGGGGCGGCGCAGGGCGCGGCGCAGCGACTCGTCCGTCTCGTCCGGTACGCGGTCGTCGGCCAGCGAGCCCGTCTCCCAGCCGCTGCGCCCGATCTCCAGCGCGCGGATCGCCTTCTGCCACGCCTGCTTGAAGGTGCGCCCGATCGCCATCGACTCCCCCACCGCCTTCATCTGCACCCCGAGCGTGGCGTCGGCCGCGGGGAACTTCTCGAAGGCGAAGCGCGGGAACTTGACGACCACGTAGTCCAGCACCGGCTCGAACGACGCGGGCGTCGTCTGCGTGATGGCGTTCGGCAGCTCGTCCAGCGTGTACCCCACGGCCAGCTTGGCGCCGATGCGGGCGATGGGGTAGCCGGTGGCCTTGGACGCGAGGGCGGAGGAGCGGGAGACGCGCGGGTTCATC
>DASVVI010000469.1:0-4472 GCA_036386635.1 Longimicrobium sp. | reverse complement strand
GAACGCAGGACCCGATTCCGAACCAGAGAACCATTCCGAGGAACCATGGTGCAATCCGCCGCCGACGATCTGGCGCTGCTTACGCTTGGCCCCGTGCGCGCCATGCTCGATGAGGTCGCTTCGTCCGTC
Source organism: Longimicrobium sp. (assembly GCA_036386635.1). GTDB lineage: Bacteria > Gemmatimonadota > Gemmatimonadetes > Longimicrobiales > Longimicrobiaceae > Longimicrobium. The sequence continues at coordinate 4,343 of DASVVI010000469.1, read as the reverse complement.
CGCGTCTCGGCCGAGGGCGGGGTGGAGGTGGTAGATGAGGAGACGCTGCGCGGCGAGGGGATCGACCGCCTGGTGCGCGCGGCCGTCTTCGCCGAGGACGAGGACGTGCGCGACTCGGCGCGGTGGACCATCGGCGAGGTGGGGCGGCGGCTGGGCGTGGCCCCGGCCTCCATCCACGAGCTCTACATGGCCCGCGGGCGCGGCGAGGTGAGCGGCTTCACCGTGCCGGCCATGAACGTGCGCGCCATGTCGTTCGACACGGGCCGCGCCCTCTTCTCCGCCGCGCGCGAGTTGAGCGCGGGCGCCATCATCCTGGAGATCGCCCGCTCCGAGATCGGCTACACCGACCAGCGCCCCGCCGAGTACGTGGCGGTGATGACCGCGTCGGCCATCAAGGCGGGGTGGAGCGGCCCGCTCTTCGTGCAGGGCGACCACTTCCAGCTCAACGCCAAGAAGTACAAGGCGAATCCCGACGCGGAGATGCGCGCCGTCAAGGACATCATCCGCGAGGGCCTCCACGCCGGCTTCTACAACATCGACGTGGACACCTCGACCCTGGTGGACCTGTCGAAGGAAGGGCTGGATGCGCAGCAGGAGCTCAACTATCGCCTCTCGGCCGAGCTGACGGCGTACATCCGCCACTACCAGCCCGCGGGCGTCACCGTCTCCGTAGGCGGCGAGATCGGCGAGGTGGGGACGGAGAACTCGACCCCCGAGGAGCTGCGCGCCTACATGGACGGCTACAACCGCGAGCTGCAGCGGATCGCCTCGCGTGAGGGGGTGCCGGTGGACGGGCTCGCCAAGATCTCGGTGCAGAGCGGCACCACGCACGGCGGCACCGTCCTTCCCGACGGCACCATCGCGGACGTGGCGATCGACTTCGACACGCTGCGCACGCTCAGCCAGATCTCGCGCGACGAGTACGGCCTTTCGGGCGCGGTGCAGCACGGCGCGTCGACGCTCCCCAGCAGCGCGTTCGGCAACTTCCCGGACATGGAGACGGCCGAGATCCACCTGGCCACCAACTTCCAGAACATCGTCTACGACCACCCGCAGTTCCCGGCAGAGCTGCGTGAGCGGATGTACGAGCACTGCCGCCAGAACTTCCCGGACGAGCGCAAGCCGACCGACACGGAGCAGCAGTTCATCTACAAGGCGCGCAAGAAGGCCCTCGGCGCCTTCAAGCGCGAGCTGTGGGACATGCCGGAGGAGAACCGCGCCGCCATCCGTGCCACGCTGCAGGAGCAGTTCGACTTCCTCTTCCGCCAACTCCGCGTGAACGGTACGCTGGAGACCGTACGCGGCATCGTGCCGCTCCCCGAGGTGCGCCACGCCGGCCCCGGCGCACTGCGCATGAAGGCGGCGGAGGACGACTGGGACCTCTCGGACTGAGCGGGAGAAGGTGAACAGGCGGGGCCGCGCGGCGATGCGCGGCCCCGCTTCTTTTTGCCTCTCCGCGGCTCGTGGTCCCCTCCGTGTCCTCTGTGTGAGGCTTTTCTGCTTTCTTCGACGTGACTCCCCGTGCGGAACGGATTGTGCTTCCCCCCGCACCCCGGACCATTCACCGCACCCGTCACACTACGGGCGCGCCGCCGTCCTGCTGTGCCTGGAAACGGATGTGAGCATCGACACCATGACCCTCGAGTCGCCGGACGCGGCGGACGACACCCTCCGCGTACGCGCCAACAAGCTGGACCTGTTGGAGCGGCTGGCCGACGACCTGGCGCACGAGATCAAGAACCCGCTCCACTCCATGGTCATCAACCTGGAGGTGCTGAAGCGGCGGGTGGCGCGCGCCGTCGGCGAGACCGACGAGATGCAGCGCAACTTCGCCGTGCTCAGCGGGGAGATGGAGCGCGTCAACCGGCGCATCGAGCTCCTGCTGCGGCTGTCGCGCCCCGGCCGCGGCGCGGAGACCACCACGCTCCGCGACCTCACCGAGGAGCTGATGGAGCTGATCCAGCTCGAGGCACGCCACCGCGAAGCCGCCGTCGACTTCCGGCCCGGCGACGGGGTGACGCGCGTCTTCATCCCGCGCGAGCCCACCCGGCAGGTGATCCTCAACCTGGTGCTGGACGCGCTCGACGCCGTCGGGCCCGGGGCCACCATGAGCATCGTGCTGGACGAGGCGGACGGGAGCGCCGTCCTATCCGTGGAGACGAGCGGGGCGGGGCTGGAGCCGCCGGCCGAGAGCGCGGAGCGGGTGGCGGTGGCGCGCTACCTGGCCGAGAGGATGGGCGGGCGCGTGGAGGGCGACGCGGCGGGGATGCGCGTGCTCAAGGTGCCACTGGCGCGTTGATGAGGCAGGGCGCCGCCCGGCGCCATCTGCATACTGCGTAGCGGGTTGCGGTGCAACGGGTTGACCGCACCCCGCCGCGTTCCTATCTTGCGGGTCACTATATATATCAAGCAACACCTCCAGGGCGACGGCATGCTTCAAAAGATTCTCGTAGCGGACGACGAGCGCCACATCGTCGAGGGGCTGCAGATGCTCCTGGCGGATGACGGATATGAAGTGGACACCGCCACCGACGGGAAGACGGCGTGGGAGATGGTGAAGGGCGGCGGGGGTTACGGCGTCGTCCTCGCCGACCTGCGCATGCCGGAGCTGGACGGGCTGGCCCTCTTCGCCAAGATGCGCGAGGCCGGCATCGCCAGCGAGATCATCATCATCACCGGCAGCGCCTCGGTGGACAGCGCGGTGGCGGCGATGCGGGAAGGGGCGTACGACTACCTGGAGAAGCCGCTCAACGTGGCGCGCCTCAAGGCCCTCCTTCCCAAGGCGCTGGAAGCATACCGGGTCAAGCAGGCCAACCGCACGCTCGAGGAGAAGCTCAAGAACCTCACGCGGTTCGGCGACCTGATCGGCCAGTCGGAGGAGATGCAGTCGATCTACGGCACCATCGAAGCGGCCGCGCCGTCCAACGCTTCGATGCTCATCGTGGGCGAGAGCGGCACGGGCAAGGAGCTGGTCGCCCGCGCCATCCACGACAAGAGCAACCGCCACAAGGGCCCGTTCATCGCGATCAACTGCGCGGCCTTCCCGCGCGAGATCCTGGAGAACGAGCTCTTCGGCCACGAAAAGGGCGCCTTCACCGGCGCCATCAACGAGAAGGCCGGGTGCTTCGAGCTGGCCGACGGCGGCACGCTCTTCCTGGACGAGGTCGCGGAGATGGAGCCCGACATCCAGGTGAAGTTCCTGCGCGCTCTGGAGCAGCGCTCCTTCCGCCGGCTGGGCGGCAAGAAGGAGGTGCACGTGGACATCCGCGTGGTGGCCGCCACCAACAAGAACATCCAGCGCGCCATCGACGAAGGGAAGCTCCGCGACGACCTGTACCACCGCCTGGCGGTGATCCCGCTCGTCCTGCCGCCGCTGCGCGAGCGCCGCGGCGACGTGCGCATTCTGGCCGAGGCCTTCCTGCGCCGCTTCGCCGAGGAGAACGGGAAGCCGCTCAAGGGGTTCGCGCCGGAGACGCTGGAGTTCATCAACAGCTACCGCTGGCCCGGCAACGTCCGCGAGCTCAAGAACGCGGTGGAGCGCGCCGTGATCCTGGCCCGCGGCGACATGGTGACGCTGGCCGACATGCGCGCCCACGAGCTGCTGGTGACGGAGGACCGCGAGATCCGGCTTCCCGTGGGCACCAAGCTGGAGATGGCCGAGCGCACGCTGATGCTCAAGACCTTTTCCTTCGTGGAGGGCGACCACCAGCGCGCCGCCCTGATGCTGGGCATCGACGAGGACGACCTCCGCAACCGCCTCAACCGCGCCGTCGCCGGAGACGCCGTCCCGGCCTGACGCCGAACGTCTCCACCGGTGGACACCCGCCGCGTCCCGGTTGCCGGGGCGCGGCGGGTGTTTTTTGAGGGATGGGCGGCGCACGCCGGGGGATGAACGCCGGGGGATAAGCACCGGCGATGGGCCCGCGATGCGCACCGGGGGCTGAAGCCCCCGGCTGGAACTACGCGAAGTGGGCTGAAGCCCACTGGGGAGCCGCGGCCGGTCGCCCATATCTGTCATCCTGAGCGACGCGCCTCTCCATCCTCTCCGCTGCGCGGAGCTATGGCGCGTAGCGAAGGATCTACTGCGCGAGACGAGAGGACGGGTCCGTAAGGCCGGTGCCCGCGGCTCGCCCGGCTAGATCCGCGTGCGGGCGGGGGGCTGGGTGGCGGCTCCCTCAGGATGACATCTTCGCCCCACATACGTTTCCCGCGCATGGCACGCGGATTGCCCCTGTCGCTCCGCGTTCCGACTGTAGTCGCGCCTCCACACCGAGGCGATTCGCGGAGGTTGCAATCCGATGGCGGCGAAGCGTATCCTGCTGATCGAAGACGAGCCCGGCGCA
>DASVVI010000468.1:0-1911 GCA_036386635.1 Longimicrobium sp. | reverse complement strand
CCGGCGGCTGGCCACGTCGCTGCTGCGCCGCTTCCTTCGCGTCGTCTCGCTGCACCTGCTGGACGGGCTGCTGGTGGGCCTGGTGCTCTTTGCCGTGGCGCGCATGTTCGGCGCGTGGCAGGTGGTGGAGCCGTTCGTGCCGCTGGTGGTCGCCAGCTTCCTGCTGAGCCTCAACGCCCTGCGCGCCTACGCGCCGGGCGATTCGCGGCGCGACGGCGGGCGCCTGGCCTCGGCCGCGGCGCTGGCGTCGCTGCTGATGGCGGTGCTGGTCACCTTTCCGCCCCGCATCCCCATGGCGCTGCCGATGGTGGCGGGGATCGCGTCGGCGGGCTTCCTGGCGCTGGCGCTGGGGCGCAAGGGCGCGGACCTGCTGGTGCGGCAGGCGTACGCGCGCGGCGTCGGCCTCCGCCGCACCCTGATCGTGGGGAGCCTGGACGAGGCGGGGAGCACCATCCGCTCGCTGCGCGGCCACAACAACTTCGACCAGTACGTGGTGGGGCACCTCACGCCGGGCGGCCGTCCGGACCCGGCGTCGATGGGCACGCTGGACGAGCTGGAGCGCATCCTGGACGAGGTGGACGTGGCCGAGGTGCTGGTTGCCACCACGCTGACCACCGACGAGCTGCACGCCGTGGCGGCGAGCTGCTTCGAGCGGGGCGTGAAGCTGTTCGTGACCCCGCCCATGATCCCGGGCACCGAGTTCTACGCGGAGCCCCGGCAGGTGGGCGGGTGCGCGATGATCCGCCTGCACCCGGCGCGTCTGGAGCTGCCGTCGCTGCTGGTGAAGCGCATGTCGGACATCGTGCTGGCCACGCTGGCGCTGGTGGTGCTCTCGCCGCTGCTGGCGCTGATCGCGGCGGCCATCAGGCTGGAGACGGCCGGGCCGGCGCTCTTCCGGCAGGAGCGGGTGGGGCTGGGCGGGCGGCCGTTCACCATGTGGAAGTTCCGCAGCATGACGTGCGACGCCGAGGCGCGCTTGGCCGAGGTGGCGCACCTGAACATCTACGGCAACCAGGCGCTGTTCAAGCTGGTGGATGACCCCCGCATCACACGCGTGGGCGCCATCCTGCGCCGCACCAGCCTGGACGAGCTTCCGCAGCTGATCAACGTGCTGCGCGGCGAGATGAGCCTGGTGGGCCCCCGGCCGCTGCCGCTGGCGGACATGGAGCGCTTCGAGCCGCGCCACTTCGAGCGGCTGGCGGTGACGCCGGGGATCACGGGGCCGTGGCAGGTGAGCGGGCGCAACCTGGTGACGGACTTCGACGAGGTGCTGCGCATGGAGCGCGGCTACATCGCGGAATGGTCGCTCTGGCTGGACGTGCGCATCATGCTGCGTACCCTGGTGGTGGTGCTGCGCGGGGAAGGAGCGTACTGACCCGCCGCCGCCACGCTGGCAGAAGGCTCCAGGAAGTGGTAAAATAAAAGTGGACGTGCGCCGGGTCCGGTGCGCGTCCACTTTGATTATGCATTGCTCGATGCTGCCCGCGGACCGGAAGCAGTTGCGTGCCGGCGGGGCGAAGTGTCACAGAGCGGACAGCTGCGGCGTTCTGGCAGGGTCGGGCGGAGCCCCGCGCACCGCGCGTGCCGGCGGCCCGCGCGTGACGCGGAGTGGGGTGCAGGCGTCAGGAACGGGTGCACCGCTCGTCCCGGGTTCTCCGCCAGCCACGCAAATAATCCAGGACAGCCTTTCGGATGGACATAAAGACGTCGAGCGGTACCCGGTCGAAACGCACCGCGCGCGAGGAGCGCGCCGCGCTGCCGGGGCTGCCATTCCACGACGTGCGCCTGCGCCGGGAGCTCACGCACCGGCGGCTGGCCACGTCGCTGCTGCGCCGCTTCCTTCGCGTCGTCTCGCTGCACCTGCTGGACGGGCTGCTGGTGGGCCTGGTGCTCTTTGCCGTGGCGCGCATG
>DASVVI010000467.1:0-1527 GCA_036386635.1 Longimicrobium sp. | reverse complement strand
CCCCCAGGGCGGTCACGGCGCCCCCTCCGCGAAGTCGTGCGTGCTCTCCCCCACCGGCGCGGCCACCATCTGCCGGGTGCTCTCCAGCCGCGGCACGCGCAGCTCGTAGGCTACGGAAAGGCGGTAGGGCTCGCGCAGCGCCTCCCACACCTCGGCCAGCTCGCTCAGCGTCAGCGTCTGGAACACCGCGCGCACCTCTTCCGTCTGCTGCGTCACGGGGTCGGTGATGGTGAAGCTGGGGAAGTCGTACATCGTCTCCAGCACCTTGCCCAGCACCAGCGCGTTCCCCTCGGGGTCCCCCAGCACGGGGGTGATCAGGTAGTTGAAGCGCAGCGCCATGGGCGGCATGCGGAGGCGCGCGTCGCCGCTTCCCTGCACCGGGGCCCGGTTCTTCATGTACGGGTCCTCGGTGATCTGGTACAGGAAGACGCTCAGCGTCTTGGTCTGCAGGGCGGCGGTCTCCAGCGGCGAGCCCACGTAGATGTCGTCCAGCTCGTCGAAGTACTGCGCGGCCTCGCCGGTCATCCCGTTCAGCAGCACCTCGCGCAGGCGGACGTTCACGCGGTGGATGACGGTGTAGTCGCTCATGTGGCGGGCGCGGAAAGGTGAGGCTCAGTCGGGGAGGAGGCGCTGCACCGCCACCACCAGCGGCTGCTCCAGCCGCTCCACCCGCAGCACCGCGTACACCCCCTCGTCCAGGCCGCTGGCGGCGAGGTCCAGCACCTCGCCGCGGAGCACCTCGTCGCCGTGCAGCGCCTCCAGCACGACCGCCGGGTCGGGGAAGTGCACGTCCCGCAGCCGGAACCGGGCACTGCGGCCGATGAGGGGGTTGGGCCGGGGTTTGGTCACGTTGCACCGGAGGGGGGCCGTCATCGTGCCGCGCCACCCTGAAAAGGCAAGCGCCATACCCGGTGCGAGCGCCGCTTGCGCGCCGGGGTTATCTCGTTTTCCTGGTGTGGCTTACCCATTGCGCGCGGCGGCGGCGGCGTGCCCGGTTTCGCTGCATTCCCGGACGCCGCGTTCCGGGTGCCGAAGCCGCTTTCCGGAAAGGTTTTTCCGTGTCGGGCCGGGCGAAGGGGTGCGTGAGTGCGTGAGTGCGTGAGTGCGTGAGTGCGTGAGTGCGTGAGTGCGTCAGGTGCGAATCGATCCGCCGCCGGGAACACACGAGGTTTCCGCGTAAACCCCCCGTTTCGTCATCCTGAGCGACGCGCTTCTCCGTCCCTGCCGCTCGCCAATCTCCGGCGCGCAGTGAAAGGATTTGGTGTGCGTGCCGAGGGCTCGCCGGTTGCGCCACCCTTCTCCCCCGTCCGTCGCACCCCGTTAAACGGCAAAAGGGCCCCGCGCGGGGCCGCGGAGTGCTTCTCCGTGCCCTGCGCGAGGCCCTTCGTCGGGGTGCGGCCGGTCAGCCGTTCAGGTGGTGCTTGCGGATCTTGTTGTACACGCTGCGCGCGGTGATCCCCAGCAGCCGCGCAGCGCGCGACTGGTTGCCGCCGGAAGCCGCCAGCGCGGCCTCCATGAGCTGCGCCT
>DASVVI010000466.1:0-3717 GCA_036386635.1 Longimicrobium sp. | reverse complement strand
AGCGTGTGGCCCGCGTTCACCGTCTCGCGCGTGTTGTCCGCGGTGTTCACCAGCGTCAGCACGTCGTCGCGCACGTCCATCCGGTAGACGGCCACGTTGTAGCCGAAGCGCCGCGCGATCTCGCCGCGCACGCCGGCCTCGTAGCTGTCCGCGCGGTTGGGGAGAAGCCCCAGCGTCCCCGTCGAGCGCCCGGCCCGGAAGAGCTGCCCCTCGGACGGCGCGCGGAAGCCGTGCGCGTACGACACGAAGAGGTTGGCGGCACGGGAGGCTTCGTAGGTGGCGCCGAGCTTGGGGCTCAAGTGGCTGAAATCCACGTCCGCGTCGGCCGGACGGCGGTAGGCGCCGGTGTCCACCGCGGTGAGCCGGTTGTCGTAGCGGTAGCCGATCCGGTCGAAGCGCACCCCGGCGGTGACGTTGAGCCGCGGGGCCGCCGCGATCTCCGCCTGCAGGTAGGGCGAGACGCCGATGAAGGTGACGTCGTACTCGTACGTCCGCGCGCCCAGCGTGTAGCTGTGGTAGACGGGGTCCGCTGCGCCTCCGGTGGCGGCGATCACCCGGTTCTCCTGGCGGAATCCGGGGCTGTAGTCCACATCCGTCCCCACGATCAGGCGCGTGCGCAGCGGCTCCAGCTCGCGCCGGTAGCGCGCGACCACGCCCAGCGACCGGTGACCCGTCGTGTACAGGGTGGGATCGTAGGTGAGCGACCAGTCCGGGAGGATCTCCATCTCGTTCCAGCGGACAAAGGGCGTCACGCTGAGCAGCGAGCCGCGCCCGGGCCGCTCGAACGCGGACGAGAGGCGGAGCGCCCTCACCTTGCGAAAGGAGATCGGCGTGTAGTTGCGGGTGGGATCGTGGTCGAAGTCGCCGGCCATGAGCGTGGAGGCGCCCGCCGTCTCCTGGTCGATGCTGGACACTGCGAGCACCGTCTTCAGCGAGGCGCTTCCGAAGAGGTGGTCCCAGCGCACGGTTCCGCTGCGGCGGTCGTACCCCGTGCTCTCGCGCCATCCGGAGGATCGCGTCAGGTTCACGTCCGCGCGCACGCCGTCGCGCACCCCGCGCGTCGTGGCGGAGGCCAGCACGCGCCCCCATCCGAAGTCCCCGCCCTCCACGTACGCCTCGGCGCCGTTGCGGGCGGAGGGGGCACGCGTCTCCACGTCGATCACCCCGCCGATGGCGTCGCTCCCGTACAGCGCGGTCGCCGGCCCCTTGATCACCTCCACGCGCTCCGCCTGCGGCACGTTGATCTCGTACAGCGCGTTGTGGTTGAAGAAGCCGGTGGAGCGCGTGGGAATCCCGTCTTCCAGGTACAGGTAGACGGGATTCGTCGTCTTGGGCTGGCGGATGGAGGTGGTGTGCCCCTCGCCCCCCGTGGCGCTCACCCACACGCCGGGGATGCGCTGCATGATCTCGGACGGATGCGTGGGGCGCGCCTCGCGCAGCTCGGCGGAGGAGACGACCCCCACCGACGCCGGAGTCTGGCCCAGGCGGCGGACCTCGCGCGTCGCGCTCACCACGACGGACGCGAGGACGACCCTGGCCTCCGCGAGCGCGAAGTCGGCGCGGGCGGTGGCGCCGGGCGCGATTCGGACGGAGATCTCGGCATCCGCCAGCCCCACGCGGTGGGCGGTGACGCGGTACTCCCCGGCCGCGAGAGCGGCGATGCGGAAGCGGCCGCGCGCGTCGGTGGCGGCAGCGGGTCCGTCGTTCGCGCGGACGGTGACTCCGGCGAGCGGCGCGCCGCTGGAGGCGAGGGTGACGGTCCCCTCCACAGCGCCGGTGCCCTGCGCGCGGAGAGGGTGTGCGTATGCGAGCACGGCCAGACAGGCCGCGATTCGTGAGATGCGGAACAAGAGACCACCTCTTCGGCTTGACGATGCGTACCATGCCGCGGCCGGGCCGGCGGAATGCCGGCCGTCCAGTAGCCGCGAGCGTATGGGGGTCGATCGGTCAGCCGAGAGGTGGAGCCTGGGAGTACGGCAGGAAGTACGGCAGGAAGAGCGGCGCGGGCGACTGCACCGTTGGGAAGGGACGCGGCGCGATGCGCGACTCCGCGAACTGGATCCCCGCATCCGCGGCGGGCGCGGGGAGGAGCGAGCCCGTGGCGGAAGGGCACCCGGTGGCGCAGGTGCACGCGTCGTGCTGCCCCGCGTCCCCCTCTTCGGGAGCGCCATGGTGTGCGCCCTCGGTGTGCCCCGCATCGTGGTGCGCACCCGGCGCCCGGTGCACCCCCGCATGGTGCGGACACGCGTGCGCCCCGGCCGCTTCCCCGCCCCAGGCGAGGAAGAACAGCACCGCGGCGAGCAGCGCGGTCAGTCGGGATGCGGGAGAGCGGTTCACGGTTCAACGGTGGCGGGAGGCGTACTCCACGCACCCAATGTACATGCCGAAGCGCGGTGTGAGAATGGGGCCGATTCCGCGGGCCACGAAGGGAAATCCCCCACCCCGCGGATCACCTGACGCCCAGCACCCCCATCTGCCGCCCCGGCGACCCGCCGCGGTATGAAAAGAAGTCCGGATCGCCGCACAGCGTGCAGTGCGATGACACGGAGACGTGCTCGGCCAGCAGCCCCGCGGCCACCGCGCGCGCGGCGATGGCGGCGCGCAGGTCGATGGGCGTGTTCCCCGCCGGCGGCTCGCGGTCGGGGTGGACGCCGGCGTGCACCTCAGGCCCCACCTCGTAGCACTCCCCGCAGATGGAGGGCCCGCAGTGCAGCCAGAGGCCCTCGGGCGGGCTCTGCCAGCTCTCCACCAGCCGGTGGATGGCGCGCTCCACGATCCCCGCCGCCGTCCCGCGCCACCCGGAGTGCACCAGCGCGACGGCGCGCGCCTCGGGATCGACGACGAACACGGGCACGCAGTCGGCGACGCTCACCGTCAGCAGGAGCCCCGCGCGGTCTGTGACGTGGCCGTCGAAGCGGTCCATCACCATGATCCCCGGCGCGCCGCGCTCTCGGTGGATCCAGATGTCCGCCGCGTGCACCTGGCGCGCATGAGCCACAGTCTCCATCCCCGTACCCGCGGCGAGCGCGCGCCAGCGGCCCAGCACCGCGCCGACGGGCTGCTCGCCGGAGAGGCCCAGATCGAACGGCTCGTCCCCGTCGCCGCGGCCGGTGGTGCCATGCATGAGGAAGGGGAAGCGCTCCGCCCACTCCGGGTGCACCCACAGCGGCACGTCGCCCGCCGCGCGCACCTCGGCGATGGTGCGCGCGGCGGCAGGGTCGGCCACGCTCATGGCATCCGCTGCTCGAGCGGACCCTCGCCGCCCGGCCGGTCGCCGCCGGTGGGGGGCGAAAGGAGCGTCGCCGCGCCGCCGCCGTCCAGCCTGCGCCGCAGCTCCGCCACCTCGGCCCTCAGCTCGTCGAACTCCTTGCGCGACACGAAGTCCAGCCGCTCGCGCACGTCGCCCACCGCGCCCTGCGCGCGGGTGAGTGCGTCGGTGAGCGCCTGCTTGGCGCGCTCGGGCTTGAGGTCGCCGCGGTCGACGGTCTCCTGGATCGTCTCCTCGATCGCTTCCTTGAACGCCGTCAGCACCCCGATCCCCGTGCGGATGCCCTCGCCGATCCCTGCCGGGCGCTTGCGCTGTTCGTCTGTCATGGTGGTCAATCCGGTGATTGGGTTAAGGCGAGTCGGTCGCCCTTCGTGAACGGTACGGTGTGAGGGCAGGTTTCGCGGGGGCCCCCTCCCCCGCTCGTTCCTCGCGGCCCCTCCCCCAAACCG
>DASVVI010000465.1:0-4968 GCA_036386635.1 Longimicrobium sp. | reverse complement strand
ACGGTATTCGTGGGACGCGGGCGATCCACGCGAAACGCCCCTCCCCCAGGTTGTTTTGGGGGAGGGGCCGCGAGGAACGAGCGGGGGAGGGGGCCCGCCCCTCAGTGCCCCGGCTCGCCCTTCACCCCGTGCCCCATGCCGCCGCCGACGTGGTGCATGGTGCCGGGGTTGTGGAAGAGGAAGCCCTGCGTGAGGTGCACGCCCAGGCGCTTCACGGCGTCGAACTCCTCCTCGCGCTCCACGCCCTCGGCGATCACCTTGATGCCGTGATCGTTGGCGAAGGAGACCATCGTCTCCACCAGGTTCTGCTTCATGAAGTTGGTGTCGATCCCCGCGATCAGCGAGATGTCCAGCTTGATGAAGTCGGGCGACAGGTTGGCGATGCTCCCCAGCCCCGCGTAGCCGCTCCCCGCGTCGTCCACGGCGAAGCGGAAGCCGCGCTCGCGGAACTCGTTGAGGTAGCCCACGAACTTGGGATAGTCCGTGATGGCCGTGCGCTCCGTGATCTCCAGCACGATGCGCTCCGGGTGCTCCACGCCCAGCTCGTCCAGGTCCATGTAGCGGAACGTGGGGTCGCGGAAGTCGTGCGGGTCGATGTTCAGGAAGAGGAGCTCGTTCTCCTGCAAGTGCGTGTCGATCCCCTCAATGGCGCGCTTGCGGCAGAGGCGCGAGAGCTCCCAGATCAGGTTCGCCTCCTCCGCCACGCCAAAGAGCACCTCGGGCGAGCGGAGGGCGCGCATTCCGCCGCGGGCGAGCGCCTCGTAGGCGTACACCTCGCGCGTGGCCGTCACCACGATGGGGTGGTAGACGATGTAGACGTTCTCGTCGTGCAGCAGCGTCTTGAGGTCGGCCACCTTGCGGGTGCGCTCGCGGCTCTCCACCCCGCGCGCCGCGGCCGACGCCTCGCGGATCCCGCGGTAGATCTGCCGCTCGGTGCGCACCTTGGGGTTGCGAAAGAGCGTCGCCGAGCCGATGTAGATCTCGAACAGCCCCGCCACGTCCTCGCCGTGCTCCCCCTCCAGCCGCGCGCGCACGTGGCCCTCCAGCTCCGTGGCCAGCTCGTTGATACGCTGCTCGGCCTCGGACACGGGGTCCGGCAGGTCGGTGAAGAAGATGAAGTCGTCGTCGCCCGTGTGCGACACCATGAGGAGCGACTCCTCCTTGCTGCGCCGCCGGTCGTAGAACTCGCGCACCGAGTTGGCGGTGGTCTGCAGCACCTCGTCCAGCTTCTCCCAGCCGTAGATCTCCTCCAGCTTGCTGTAGCGCACGAACTGGATGTAGAGCACCGTCATCCGCCCGCGCCGCTCCAGCATGTCGCGCCCCTGCTCCAGCATCACGGGGAGCGTGGGGAAGCCGGTGGAGCGGTCGAAGAGGAGCTCCTCGTAGCGCAGGTGCTCGGCGGCCTGCGTCTGGTCGCTGGGTCCCTCGCCGCGGCGCGTGCGCTGGCTCACCGCCCACACGCGCGACGCCACTTCCTCCGCGGTCGTGGGAAGGAAGAGCCAGTCGTCCGCCCGCGCGGCGACGGCGCGGCGCACCTCGTCGTCGGTGCTGCACGCCACCAGCATGCAGATGCCGCGCGCCCCCGTCTCGTCGCGGACGGTGGCCAGGAGGTCGGCACGGGGCTCCACCAGCGCCACGTCGGGGTGGGTTCGGAGGGCAGCGGTGAGCGCCTCCGCCCCCGCGGCCCCCGTCTCGCCGGCCTGCAGCAGGGTGAGCTCGGCGCCCATCGCGGTCGCGGCCTCTTCGACGGCCGCCTGCAGCCCCTCGTCGCGAACGTAGCCTACGATCCTCACGCCGCGCCCCCCTGGGCCGCGAGGTTCCGCTGCACCTTGGCCAGCAGGTCCTTGAAGTCCACCGGCTTTACCACGTAGTCGTCCGCGCCGGAGCGGAGGCCCTCGAACTTGTCTTCGAAGGCGCCCTTGGCCGTCACCATCACCACCTTGGTGGTGCCGCCGAACTCGGGGTGGTTCTTGATGGCGCGGCACACCTGCCACCCGTCCATCCCCGGCATCATCACGTCCAGCAGCACCAGGGCGGGCTTGACGGTCTCCATCTTGGCCAGCGCCGACTTCCCGTCGCTCGCCTCGGCGATGGTGTAGCCGCGCGATTCCAGGAAGGCGCGGAGGATCTCCACGTTGTCCAGGTTGTCGTCCACCACCAGGATCGTTTGCTTTGGATCTGCCGAGGTCACGTTTCTCACCTCCGCCGGGGCGGATCGGTGGTGCGTGGAGGGAGGGGCGGGCCGTGCTCGGGCCCGCGGATGGTGTGCCCCGGCGGGCAAGAAGCGAGCCACTTACCGCCTGCAAGCGCATGCGTCTCCCCCGTTTACGTGCGCTCTCGCATGCACTTGCGCTCGGTCCTGGGCGGGGAACGGCGGGTCTCACGCGGAGGCGCGGAGACGCGGGGAGAGAACGCGAGAGGGGCCCCCTTCCGTCAGCGCACCTTTTCGAAGGCGCGGTAGCTGTGGAACTCCACGGCTCCCTCCAGCTCCGTCACCACCATGCCCATGGCGCCGTCGGGGTTGGCGCGCGCCTGCGCGGAGCGCGGCAGCCGCACGGGCCCGAACGGGGTGGAGACCTCGCCGAAGTTGAGCGTGCCGGACGCCCACTCCCGCCGCCCGTCCAGGTAGCGGAACTCGATCTGGCGGACGGCAAAGGTGCGCGAGTCCAGCCGCAGCGCGCCGGAAAGGTTGAGCGTGCCGCGAGCGGTGCGCAGCGCCCTGAAACGGAGCGTCCAGGCGCCCGTCGAGTCGAGCTGCGGGTTGGCCTCCAGGCAGTGGCCCACCAGGAAGTCGTCGCGCAGCAGCGTAAGCTCGCTGGGCACCTTGATGTTGAGCGACTTGGTCTGCGCGGTGTCGCCCGCCGCCATCGCACGGGCACGCCGCGCGCGGGCGGAGTCGGGGTGCACGATGATGGTGGTGTCGCTGTAGATGCGCTTGTCGCGGACGAGGCGCAGGTGTGCCGTCCCCCGCGTGCGCTGGTTGTAGCGGTAGGCGTACTGCGCGGCAAAGGTGCGGCGCTGCTCCACGCCCTTCATCGCCTCGCGCCAGAGCGCCTGCACGGCGGGCGCTTCGGCCAGGCGGTCGCCCGTGTAGCACGCGGGCCGGCCGGTGGAGACTCCTTCCAGCACCACCGCCTGCAGGGCGGCGCGCAGCGTCTGCTCGCTCGTCGCGCCGGCGGCCACGGTGAAGGGGGTGGAGGGCGGCGCGGTGTAGCCGATGCGCTCCATGCGCAGGCGGTAGCTGCCCGCGGCCACCGTGTCGAAGCGGAAGGCGCCGCGCGCGTCGGTCAGCACGGTGCGCCCCTGGCCTCCCGTCGACGGAAGAAGGCGAACGACCGAGAGCGGCACCGGCGTGCCGTCGTTGGCGAGGGCGTGCCCCTGGACCACGGCGGTCTGCGCCGCGGCGGCGGAGGAGTAAAGGATCGCGCTGAGCGCGGCGAGGAGGATGCGGCGGGAGATCATGGAAGCGCGTGGGACGGAAGGAAACGGATGAATGCGGACGGTTCACCCCAGGGCAAGCGTGGGACCTCGCCCCTGAACGTCCCTACCAGGGTCCGATGTGAATGCGCCGCAACGGCTTCCATCCTCCGCCGCAAATCCGCGCCATTCCGCCGCTGTCCGTGCGTGGGGACACACCGCCGCACGCCAACGACACGACGCCCCGCCGGAATGGGCGGGGCGTCGAAAGTTTCAGACAGGAGATCGAGATCAGCGCAGCGAGGGCGCTCCCGACGCCGACGGGGCGCCGGCGCCCTTCATCCTGCCCGTGCGCGTGAGCCCTTCCCAGCCGCACCGCGGGCACCAGCGCCGCTGCACGTAGCCGAGGCTGACCACCGACAACGCGCGGTCCCACCCGGTCATCTGGAGGGGGAGCGTCTCGGTGGCGCAGCTCGCGCAGTCGCGCTCCGAATCCAGCACCAGGAAGATCATCACCACGGCGAGGAGCGCCTTCGCGCCGAACGCAAGGAAGAAGAACAGCAACCACATCATCAGCATGGCGATCCAGCGCTTCGCAGGGTTTCCGGTCCTGGCATCATCCCGTGCAAGAAACAGACGACGGCCCAATCACGATACCGCCCGGAGCCCCGCGAGTTCCCGGCGGGTTGAACCGGGAGGGGGCGGGCGTGTACTCTTGGGCTGCGCCAACCCGGCGATCCCATCCATCGAGCGAGCATGAACGTCGTCAACGTCCAGAACCTGCACAAGAGCTTCGGCCCCCGCGTCCTCTTCGACGGCGTCTCCTTCGCCATCGACGAGGGCGAGAAGGTGGGCTTCATCGGCGTGAACGGGTCGGGAAAGAGCACCCTCTTCCGCATCATCGGCGGCATGGAGCCGCCCGACGACGGAACGCTCGCCTTCCAGCGCGGGATGCGCGTGGGGTACCTGGAGCAGGAGCCGGAGTTCGAGGCGGGCGCCACCATCCTCACCGCCGCGGCCGGGGGCACGCCGGAGCTGAACGAGGCCATCGCCGCCTACCACGACGTCGGCGGCCGCCTCACCCGCGGCGAGGGCGACACGGACCGCCTCCTCGCGCGGCAGGGAGAGCTCGCCGCCCGCATCGACGCGCTGGGCGGATGGGACCACGAGCACCGCATGGAGGCGATCCTCACGCGCCTGCAGGTGGACCGGTGGGAGCGCCCGGTGGAAGGATTGAGCGGTGGCGAGCGGAAGCGGGTGGCGCTGGCCCGCGTCCTCCTCCAGCAGCCCGAGCTCCTGCTGATGGACGAGCCCACCAACCACCTGGACGCCGACACCACGCTCTGGCTGGAGGAGCACCTGCGCGAGTACCCCGGCGCCGTGATGCTCATCACCCACGACCGCTACTTCCTGGACCGCGTGGTCACCCGGATGATCGAGGTCACGCCCGGCGAGCTGACCGCCTTCCCCGGCGGCTATACCGAGTACCTGGAGGCAAAGGCCGAGCGCACCGCCCGCCTCGCCGTCGAGGCCGACAAGCGCAGCCGCCTG
>DASVVI010000464.1:0-1874 GCA_036386635.1 Longimicrobium sp. | reverse complement strand
CCACGCGGCCAGCAGCCATCCGCCGCCCACCAGCACGGCCGCCGTCCACTGCACGCCGCTGTCGTAGCCGCCCCGCCACAGCAGCAGCGCCGAGAGCGCCACCCCCGGCAGCCCCGCCATGAGCGCGAGGAGGAAGATCTGGGTCTGGTGGCGCGTCCGCCGCCTGCGCGGGGGCATCAACCTGAGATCCCGGAGCAACCCGGCCCGCGGTTTCCGCCCCCTCTCTCGATAACGTGAGGGCGCAGCCCTCTCCTGTTATCGGGAGAGGGGGCAGCGAGGAACGAGCGGGGGTGAGGGCTCACAGCCCGAAGCGCTCCAGCCGTCGGTACAACGCGCTACGGCTGAGGCCCAGCGCCTCCGCGGCCTGGCTCACGTTGCCGTCGAAGCGCTCCAGCGCCTTGCGGATCAGCAGGCGCTCGGCGTCCTCCAGCGACATCTCCTCCATAGCGACCGAGGCGGGGACGCGGCCGCGCAACGCCAGGTCCTCCACGCCCACACGCGGGCCGGCGGTCAGCAGGATGGAGCGCTCCACCGCGTGCTCCAGCTCGCGCACGTTGCCCGGCCAGGGGTAGGAGAGGAGCGCCTTCATGGCATCGGGAGTGAATCCCTCCAGCGCCTTGCGGTACTGCGCGGCGCCGCGGCGCAGGAAGTGGTTCGCCAGCAGCGGCACGTCCTCGCGCCGGTCGCGCAGCGGGGGGAGGTGGATCTCGACGGTGTTGAGGCGGAAGAGGAGGTCTTCGCGGAAACGCCCCTCTTCCACGCCCTGCTGCACGTCCAGGTTGGTGGCCGAGATCACGCGCACGTCCACCTTGCGGGTGCGCGACGCCCCCACGCGCTGCAGCTCGCCGCTCTGCAGCACGCGCAGGAGCTTGGCCTGCTGGTCGTGCGGCATGGTGCCGATCTCGTCCATGAAGAGCGTGCCGCCGTCCGCCAGCTCGAATGCGCCCACCCGGTCCGAGCGCGCGTCGGTGAAGGCGCCCTTTACGTGGCCAAAGAGCTCGCTCTCGAACACGCCCTCCGCGATGGCGCCCGCGTTCACGGTCACCAGCGCGCGCGAGGCGCGGGGGGACGAGGCGTGAAGCCAGCGCGCGACGACGTCCTTGCCGGTGCCGTGCTCGCCGGTGATGAGCACGGATGCGTCGGAGGGGCCCACGCGCTCCATCAGGCGCAGCACGGGCACCATGGCGCGCGACTCGGCGATCATCTCCGGGAGGCCGTCGCTGCGCAGGCGGCGGTTCTCCTGCTCCAGCCGCTGTGTCTGGCGCAGGGCGCGCCCCAGCTCAACCTGCGATGCGAGGGTGGCCAGGAGGCGCTGGTTGTCCCATGGCTTCTCCACGTAGTCGCGGGCGCCGCGCCGCATGGCCTCCACCGCGCTCTCCACGCTCCCCCACGCCGTCATCACCACGATGGGGAGCGAGGGATCGGCGGCGTGGATCTGAGGGATCAGCTCCAGCCCCTCGCGCCCCGAGGTGGTGTCGCGGGCGTAATTGAGGTCCATCAGCACCACGTCCAGGTCCTTTTCGCGCGCCGCGGCCAAAGCGGACGCGGGGGAGGTAGCCGTCTCGATGCCGTAGCCGGCGCCTTTCAGCAGGAGACGCAGGGCCTGGAGGATGTCCGGCTGATCGTCGGCGATCAGGATGCGGGGCGGAGCGGTGGGAGCCATGGGGTGGACCGGATCAAGTGGGCGCGGCCGGCCCGGGTTGCGGGGCGGCCGCTGGATTCTAGCACGGAGTGCGTTAGTGCGTTAGTGCGTTAGTGCGTTAGTGCGTTAGTGCGTTGGTGCGTCATTCGGAGCGAAGGGCTTCCATGGGGTCGACGCGGGCGGCGCGGCGCGCGGGAAGCCAGCTGGCCAGCAGCGTGACGAGGGCCAGGGT
>DASVVI010000463.1:0-3136 GCA_036386635.1 Longimicrobium sp. | reverse complement strand
GTTCAACGCTTCGGGGAGCGCGCGCTTCAAGCCCGCCAGCAACGTGCAGATCACGCTGGGTCCGTCGTTCACCACCAGCCACAGCTCCGCGCAGTTCGTCCGCCGCTTCGACGACCCGAGCGCCACCCAGTTCTTCGGCCGCCGCGCCGTCTTCGCCGAGATCGACCAGCGGACCCTTTCGCTGAACACGCGCCTCAACTGGACCTTCACCCCGGACCTCACGCTGGAGCTGTTCGCGCAGCCCTTCGTGGCCACCGGTGACTACGAGTCGTTCAAGGAGTTCGTGCGCCCGCGCGAGCTGGACAAGCACGAGTTCGACGCGGCGCAGCTCACGCCCGTGATGAACGATGGCCGTGTGACTTCGTACACGCTGGACCCGGACCGCGACCCGGCCACGGCGAACTTCTCCTTTGGCAACCCGGACTTCAACGTCCGCTCGCTGCGCGGGAGCGCGGTACTGCGCTGGGAGTACCGCCCGGGCTCCACGCTGTTCTTCGTGTGGCAGCAGGAGCGCAGCGGCGCCGCCGGCTACGGCGACTTCGCCTTCGACCGCGACGCCACGGCCGTTTTCCGCCAGCACCCGGACAACATCTTCGTCATCAAGGCGAGCTACTGGATGGGGCGGTAGGGGGCAGGGCCCGGCAGGGCCCCCTCCCCCGCTCGTGAACTCGCGGCCCCTCCCCCAAACTGCGGGGGAGGGGCAGTTGGCGTGCATGGGTGCGCGGGGCATGGGGTGGTGCGGCGCGGGGCACGGGCAGCCACGTGGGGCGGCCCCTACGGGATTGGTGTGCGCAGGGGCGGGGGAGGTGCGGCGGCGAGCGCGGGCAGACACGCAGGTCTGCCCCTACGGGTTTCGGTGCGTGGCGGCGGGTGGCGGAGCAGGGGAGGGCGCAGCCCTCTCCTGTTATCGGGAGAGGGGGCAGCGAGGAACGAGCGGGGGTGAGGGCCCGCTGTTTGCGCGGAGCACCTGCGCGTAGGTTGTGCCTGCGCCGATTTCCCTCAGCCGAGCCGCCATGCCCGGATTCGAAGTCCTTCTCGCCGGCCGTACCCTGGGTGAGCGCTACCGCGTGGACGCGGTGGTGGGCCGGGGCGGGATGGGCGCCGTCTTTCGGGCCACCGACCTGCGCCTCGACCGCGCCGTCGCCGTCAAGGTCGTGACGGTGGAGGACGACGCGGAGGGACGCGCCCGCGCCCGCTTCCTGCGCGAGGCACAGGCGGCCGCGCGCATCCGGCATCCGCACGTGGTGGGGGTGTACGACTTCGGCACCGACGCCACGCTGGGGCTGGACTTCCTGGTGATGGAACTGCTGGAAGGCGAGGACCTGTCGCGCCGCCTGGCCCGCGACACCGTGCTGGCCCCCGACGAGGCGGCGACCGTCTTCCGGCAGGCGGCGGAGGGGCTCGCGGCCGGGCACCGCATGGGCCTGGTGCACCGCGACGTGAAGCCCGGCAACGTCTTCCTGGTGAGCGGGCGCGCGACGCACGCCATGCTGCTGGACTACGGCGTGGCGCAGATGGAGATGGACGACACTGAGACGCGCACGCACCTCACCCGCATGGGGAAGCAGCCGCTCTCCCCAGCGTACGCATCGCCCGAGCAGATCCGCGGCGAGGGGGCGCTGACTCCCGCCAGCGACGTCTTCTCGCTGGGGATCACGATGTACCGCGCCGCCACCGGAGCTCCGCCCTACACCGCCACCGAGCTGGAGCGGATGGCCGCCGGCGCCGACGTGCCGATGGTGCCGCCGCGCGAACGGGTGCCGGAGCTGGACCCCGCCATGGCCGCGGCGCTGGAGCACGCCCTCCAACCCGACCCGCTCGCCCGCCCCGCCGACGCCGACGCCCTCCTGGCGCTGATGCACGGCGGAGATGCGCCCCCGGTTCGCCGCCCCGCCTTCGTCCCCACCGCCGTCGCGGCGCCGACGGTGGCGATGCCCGTGGCCCCGCCGCCGCCGCTGCCGGCCACACCTCCGCCGCCCGCGCCCCGCCCCGCCCGCGTGGGCCGCGCGGTCGCGATCGGGGGGATGCTGGCGCTGGTGGGGGGCGCCGTCGTGTACGGCGTCGGCGGGATGGGTGGCGGCGACCCGTCCCCCGCCGCACCTGACTCCGCCGCCGTCGCGCGGACGGACAGCGCACCGTCCGACAGCGTGCAGGTGGACACGCAGCAGACGACGCTCGTGGAGCCGGACTCCGAGCCCCCGCCCCCGTTCACGGACACCGCCGCCGCCGTCGAGGAGCCGCCGACCGAGCCAGCGGACGAGAACCCGGTGTACGACGTCGGCTCCCTGGACGAGACCCCCGAGCTGCGCAACCGCCGCGACGTGGAGCGATCGGCCCAGCGCAGCTATCCGCGCTTCCTGCGCGATGCCGGGGTCTCGGGCGACGTGATCGTGTCGTTCGTAATCGGCCAGGACGGCAACGTGGAGCCCGGGTCGATCCAGGTCGTCAACGACGTGAACCCCGCCTTCGCCGACGCCGCGCGCGAGGTCGCGGTGCGCATGCGCTTCACCCCCGGCAGAATCCGCGGCGAGCCGGTGCGTGCGCAGGCGCAGGTGCCCATCAACTTCCGCGCGGAAGACTGACCGCGCATCGACAGGAGAACGAAGTGGAATATCGCGCGCTGGGACGTTCCGGGCTGCGGGTCAGCGAGATCTCGCTGGGCTCGTGGCTCACCTATGGAAGAACGGTCGAGGACGACGTGACGCGCGCCTGCATCCTGCGCGCGTACGAGCTGGGGATCAACCTCTTCGACACCGCCAACGTCTACCACACCGGCGCCGCGGAGGAGTCGCTGGGCCGCGTCATCCGCGAGCTTCCGCGCACCGACCTGGTGATCGCCACCAAGGTGTTCTTCCCCATGGGCCAGGGGCCCAACGACCGGGGGCTGGGCCGCAAGCACGTGACGGAGCAGTGCCACGCATCGCTGCGCCGCCTGGGTGTGGAGTACCTGGACCTCTACCAGTGCCACCGCTTCGACCCCGAGGTCCCCGTCGACGAGACGCTGCGGGCGCTGGAGGACCTGGTGCAGGCCGGCAAGGTGCTCTACCTGGGCGTCAGCCAGTGGACGGGCGAGCAGATTCGCGACGCGGTGGGGATGCAGGAGCGCATGGGATGGCACCGCCTGATCTCCAACCAG
>DASVVI010000462.1:0-7230 GCA_036386635.1 Longimicrobium sp. | reverse complement strand
CGTCGCGGATCAGGCGGTGGATGGTGCGGGCGAGGACGACGGTGGGGACGCCGCTGTAGATGGCGTGCGTGAAGCCTCGCAACGTGGAGCCGCGCGGCTGCGAAAAGAACCAGCCGAGAAGCCCCAGGTGGCCGGAGATCTCCGGGCCGATGATGGAGGTGCGCAGCGTCAGGTGGCGGCCGTAGTCCACCTCGCCCATCGCCTTGGAGCGGCCGTACAGGTCTTCCGCGTCCGGGCGCGCGTCCTCCGTGTACCCGCCGCGGTCGCCGCGGAACACGCAGTCCGTGGAGATGTGGATCAAGCGCGCGCCGTACAGCGCCAGGAGGTGCGGAAAGGCGCCGTTGAGATAGAACGTCTCGTCGACCGCCGAGTGGAGGTCCTTTTGCTTGATGGCGCCCACCGCGTTGACCACCACGTCCGGCCGCAGCGCCTCCAGCAGCTCGCGGACGCGCGTGGAGCCGTATGCCACGTCGAAATCCGGGTGGTACGTGACGTGGGCGCCCGCGAACTCGGGGGAAGGGACGCGCCGCACCGTGGCGTGCAGATCCAGCGCGGGGTCGGCGCCCAGCAGCTGCACAAGCTTGTGGCCCAGCATGCCGGTGCCGCCCACCACCAGGACCCTCGTCACGGGACCCGCGCCATGGGCGCCCTGCGCTCCACCCAGAGGTAAATGGCGGCCAGGAGGACGAGCGCCGCCAGCAGGCAGACCGGGAGGAGCGCCGGCCGCCGCCATCCCACCGTCGCCAATGCGCCGAGGGCCACGTTGGTCACCGCCACGCCCGCGCTCACCTGGCGGTGGGTCCAGCCGGACTGCACCGCCCGCTGGTACGCGTGGCTCCGGTGCGCTTCGGACCATCGCTCGCGGCGCACGATGCGGCGCAGCAGCGTCACCGTGGCGTCGAAGACGAAGACGCCCAGCAGGATCATCCACACCAGCAGCGGCACCGCGCCCGCGCCCTCCGAGGCAAGGGCGATGATGGCGAAGCAGAAGCCAAGGAGGCAGCTCCCCACGTCGCCCATGAAGATGCGCGCCGGGGCCCAGTTCCACACCAGGAACCCGGCGGCGGCGGCCCCCACCATCAGCGCGAGCACGGCTAGATCCTGGCTTCCCGACAGCCAGAGGAGCACGCCGCCCCAGAGCCCGGCGGTGGTGGCCTCCGTCCCCGAGATGCCGTCGATGCCGTCCATGAAGTTGAAGAGGCAGACCATCCACACGCAGCCGACCACCGCGATCACGGCTCCCGCCCACCCCAGCTGCAGACGCGTGGCCCCGAGCGACAGCCCGGCGAGGCCGCCGGCCCACGCCACACCCCACACCGCCGCGGCCAGGTACACCAGCATCCGCGGCCCCAGCATCCGCCCCGGCAGCCGGCCGGTGTCGTCCATCCAGCCGACCGCCGCCACCGCCGCACCCCCCAGGATGGCGGCGGCGAGGCGGGGGGGGATGAACCCGGCGAGACCCAGGACGGCGGTACCGGCCAGCACCGGGATCGCGATTCCCAGCCCGCCGCCGCGAGGGGTGGGGGCGTCGTGCGAGCTGCGGTGGTTGGGGAAATCCAGGATCGCCCGCCGGATCGCGTAGCCGAGCACGAGCCGCGTCAGCAGGAAGCTGGCGGCCAGCGCGGCGAGGGGTGCGAGGAGCGTGATCGTCATATCCGCTGGCAATGGCTGCGGCGAGGGGGGCGGGCGCCGCGGCTCCATGGGGTCGTTTTCGTCATCGGGACCGGCGCTCTTCCGCCGCGGCGAGCGCATCCGCCATCACCCGGCGGAGCGTCTCGCGCGTGCTGTCGTAGCTCGCGTTCTCCACGCACCAGCGGCGCGCGCGCAGGCCCATCCGCTCCGCCTCTTCCGGAGAGTCGAAGATCCGGTCCAGCGCCGCCGCGATCGCGGCGGGGTCGGCGGGGGGCACCACGTGGCCGCGCCCCTCCGCCAGCACATCAGGGATGTCGGAAACGGCGGTCGAGACGATGGGCTTCGCCATGGCCATGGCGTCCAGCAGCTTGCCGGGCATCTGCACCACCGACTGCGCCCGCAGCCGCTGCGGCACCACGACGGCGTCCGCGGCCTGCAGCAGGAAAGGCCCTTCCTCCAGCGCGTACGGCGGATGGAAGACGACGGCGGGGAAGCGGTCCATCAGCGTGCGCACGTAGCCGTCTGCCGGGTCGGCGCCGGCGACCACGAAGACGGCGTCGTTCCTCAGACGCGGCACCGCCTCGGCCACGTCCTCGATCCCCTTGTGCGGCCGCGGCGTCCCGATGAACATCACCACCCGCCGCCCCGCCACGCCCAGCCGGGCCTTCGCGGCGTCGCGGTGCTCGGGTCGCGGGCGAAGCCGCTCCGTGTCCTTGGCGTGCGGCACGAACACGCCCCCGAAGCGGCGCTGCAGCCCCCGGCTCGCCACCGTCACGGCATCCGCGGAGGGGATGCGGGCGATCATGCGGCGCGCCCAGTAGCGGCCGTCCGGGTGGCCGACGCTCGACGCCACGGTGCGCGGGCGCAGGAGCGTGGCGGGCGGACGGAAGGCGAGCTCGTCGTCGTCCACGTCCAGCACCACGGGGCGTCCACTTCGTCCACGATGGAGGAGCGCGACTCCGAAGCTGGCGAGGAGCGGCTTGACCGCGTACACCACGTCGCCGCGGATGCGCTGGAGCAGCTCGCGGATGCGCAGGGCATACGCCGGCCAGGGAGCCCCTTCGACCGCGTGGATGGGGATGGAGCCGCCGCGGGCCGGCGCCCACAGCGCATCTCCGAACCGCGTTCCCACGATCTCGATTTCGAAGTCGCGCGCCAGGATCTCCGCCAGGAGGTACCCCCGCGCGAGGGAGTTCTCCGACAGGTCGGAGGCGAGCAGCGTGATCCGCTTCACTTCACGCACACCGGCACGACGTCCTGGTGCCTCGTTCCTTCCACCCGCTGGCGCAGCGGGGCCTCGGGCCGGGGCCACACCGTAAGGTCGTCGTAGTGGTACAGCTGGTGCTCGGCCGGGAACATCTCCGACGTGTACTCGCGCACCTCGCGGAAGTGCTTGCGATACCTGGCGAAGTAGTCGCGGGCGGGCGCGCGCCAGTGGCCCCACTCGTGGGGGTTCGCGGCCGGGTACTCGACCGTCGTGTTCCCCACCAGCGGCACGGGGAGCACGGCCATGCCGCCCGGCCGCAGCACCCGCCAGATCTCGGCGATGGCGCTCCCGTCGTCGCGGACGTGCTCCAGCACGTGCGACGCGAACACCAGGTCGAGCGATTCGTCCTGGAAAGGAAGACGGCACAGGTCCGCGTGCAGCGCCACGTCGTCGCGGTCCAGGTCCGCGGTGAGATAGCGCGCAAAGCGCCGGCGCCACTCCTGGCGAAAGTACCCCTCCGGCGCGAAGTGGATCATCGCGAGGCGCGAGACGTCAAGCCCGCGAAGCACTTCGCGCATCGCCAGGGCCTGCAGACGGTGGCGCTCCAGCGCGCCGCAGCTGGGGCAGGCCGCGAACTCCCGCTTCCCCAGCGGACGCGCCACGTCCGCAAAGGGCCCGTGGTAGCGGCAGATGGGGCACCGCCACCACTCCTCTCTCCGATGGCGGCGCTTGAACACCGCGCCGCGCACACGGTCGCGCGCGCTTCGCACCCAGCGGGCATCGAGCGCGCGCTTCGTCCTCCTCCAGGCCGATTCCGCGGTCATCCGCGTCAGGGGGTGCGCCGGGCGAAGATGGCGCTCTGCCGGTCCGTCTCGGTGCCGTGCGCCAGCTTCTCCATCGCGAATCCCGCCTCGCGCAGCATCCGCTCCAGGTATCCGCGCTCGTACCGCACGCAGTGCAGCGGTCCGCTCCACGAGCGCACGTAGCCGGGCGGGTTCACGCTCACCTCGGGCACGTCCGTCTCCACGAAGCCGGTAAAGAACAGCGTTCCGCCCGGGGCCAGTACGCGGTGAAGCTCGTGCAGGTACCCCTTCACCCCGGCTGGAAGCATGTGCGAAAAGACCGAGTACAGGTACGCGACATCGTGGCTCGCGCTCTCCGCGGGGAGCCGCACGGCGCCGGCCTGCTGCGTGCCGTCCGGGTTGTAGCGGTCGTTGCGCACGTCCACGTGGTGGAAGCGGAACGCCGGATGGGCTCGCCCCAGGTTGCGCGTGCACCAGTCGATGGAGGGCCGGTGCACGTCCAGCCCAAGGTACCCCGCGACCCCGCCCGGAAGGTCCAGCAGCCCGATGGCGAGGCGCCCCGGCCCGCACCCCACGTCCAGCACCCGGCCCTGGGAGGTGAGACCCGCCTCATCCACCAGGCGGCGCGCCTCCCGTCGTGCCGAAGCCAGGAAGTAGCGGTCGTCCTGGAACTCCGCGCCGCAGAAGCGGAGGTGCGGCGGAGGCAGCCGTACGCCGTCGCAGGTGACGTGGTCCGGGGCGCGCCAGCGGCGGATTCTGCGCAGGGCTCGTTTCAGCATCGTACGACTGGGCGTAGCAAGGAGTCCGCCGCGCGGCGTGTCACGGATGGGGTGAAGCGCGCACGCGGGCACGTCACGCGCCCGCGGTCCGTGCGCGAGCCACCGACAGCACCAGCGGCCACGACAGCGCGCGCACCGCGAGCCCCCACGCGAGCAGCGACGCCATCGCGATCGCCAGCAGCCCAATGAGCGGGGGCGCGGAGCCGGCCGCCGCCCGCGCCGCCCATCCGCCCGCCAGGACGATGGCGCAGGTGGCGAGTGGGCGCCAGAGCCAGGCCGCGAGCTGACCCGCGGTGCCGTGCAGCACGCGCGCCTGCGCCGCGAGACACGCGCAGGGAAACGCGATGCAGAGATACGCAATGGAGTATCCCCAGGCCACCCCCGCCGTTCCCCAGCGCAGCCCCAGCGCCATCGCGGCCAGCAGTACGGCCGCGTTGAAGACGGTCAGGCGCACCATGAGGCCGGTCCGCTCCCGTGCCATGAAGAGCGGGGACCCCACCGCCGCCAGGGGCTGCACCGCGGCCACGGGGAGCAGCGCGTAGACCAGCGGAATGCTCGCCGTCCACTGCGGTCCCCACAGGAGCGGCACGAGCCGGTCCGCGCAGAGCCCCAGCACTGCGGCGACGGAGAGGCTGAGGATGCCGGTGAGCTGCAGGAGCTGCGCGTAGGCCGCGCGCAGGCGGGGCAGGTCGTCCGCCATGCGGGCGTACGCGGGGTGCAGCACCGGCCCCAGCGCGCTCCACAGCAGCTGCACGGGGATGCCCACCAGCCGCTGCGCCAGGTTGAACTGGCCCAGCGGCGCCGCGCCGAAACGGGCGATCAGCAGGCTTCCCGCGTTGCGCGACCAGTAGTTAACGGCGATCTGCAGGAACATCGACCCGGAGAACCGCATCACCCGCGCGCTCACCCGGCCCCGCTCCAGCCGCGGGCGCCAGCGCGCGAACCAGCAGACGGCGAGCAGCTCCGTTCCGTAGCCGGCGAGGCTCTGCCCCACCAGGGCCCAGCTTCCGCGCCCGGCCAGCGCCAGCGGAACGGCGGCCGCCGCGCCGGCGGCCACCCCGGCGAGCCGGGCCAGCGAGAGGCGCCGCAGCTCCAGCCGCCCGCGAAGGAGCGCCTTGGGCACCACCAGGAGCGCCACCAAGAAGACGTTCAGGCCCAGCACGCGTAGGATCTCGGTGAACCCCCGCGTGCCGAACAGCCCGCCCAGGAGCGACACTCCGCCGTACAGCGCCAGGTAGAGCACGCCCCCGGACGCGAGCGCCAGCCAGAAGACTCCAGACATCTCCGCGCGCGAGGGGTCGGGCCGCTGGAGCATGGCCCCCACCAGCCCCAGCTCCGCCAGCGCTTCGAAAAAGGCCGTGAATGCGAGGACGGCGGCCACGATCCCGAAGTCGCCGGGCGACAGCACGCGCGCCAGGATGGCGGTGACCACCAGCTGCAGGACCAACCCGCCGTACGCGCCCGCCGTGTTCCAGAGAGTCTCCCGCACCACCGTGCGGCGAAGGGGCTCGCCCGCGTACCCCCGGTCAGCTTCCATCGACCTGCCGGTAGGCGATGTAGCGGTAGCCGAGGATCCCGGAGTACGCGCCCAGGCCGATCGCGATGTTGCGCAGCGCGGCCACTCCCACCGCCCGGCCGCGCAGGGGAGCCGCGGGGAGCATCACCATCCCCAGCGCGATGCGGCCGGTCGCCTTCACCAGGCGGGGGGGGAGCCACCGCGGAGCACGGCTGACCGCCCGCTCCACGCACACCGACTGGTTGCCGATGCGAAAGGCGCGGCGCAGGATCCACCGTGCGTTCGCGCGCTCGGGGGGCACCGTCTCGAACACCACCGCGTCGTGGGCCCACACGATGGTGCCGCCCGCGTCCACCACGCGGCGGAAGAAGTGGCTGTCGCCGCCCCCCGAGATCCCGAACGCGGGGTCGAAGGGGCCCTCCATCTGGCGCAGGAGATCGGCGGAGACCAGGGTGTTGGCGGTGTCCGCGACCGTCATCCGCGTTCCGGTGGGGTACGCTCCCCGGTCGAAGAACCCGCCGCTGGCCACCCACTCCGGGGCGTCCTCTGGCAGGCGCGGCACCACGCGCCCCCACACGGCGCCCGCGGAGCATTCGCGCTGCACCCGCGCGAGCTCCGCGATCCAGCCGGGGCTCGCTTCCTCGTCGTCGTCGATGAAGGCCACGAAGCGCGCGCCCAGCTCCAGCGCCATCCGCACGCCGTGGTTGCGCGCCAGCGAGATGCTCCGCACGGGCTCAACGCCGTAGTGGAGCGGAAAAGGGAATCCCTCGCGCGCGGCGTCCACCAGGGCGCGGGCGGAACCGGCGTCGTCGTTGTCCACCACCACCACGTGCAGTGACGAGGCGAGCGCGGGCTCCAGCTCCTGGAGCCGGATGCTCTCCAGGAGGCGCGTCAGGAGGCGCGGGCGCCGGTACGTCGTGATCGCGATGGCGATGCTCAAGAGACTTCCATGAATCCGGTGGTTCGGCCGAGGCCGCGGCCGTTCCGGTTGCCGGGCCTCAGCCCGTCGCCACGAAGTCGGGGCGGGGCGCGTCGCCGGCCAGCCAAGCGTACAGCTCCAGCGTCCGGCGGGCGATGGGGCCCCAGCGGTAGTCGCGGAGGATCAGGGCGCGCCCGCGGCCGCCCATCGCCGCCAGCTCGGCGGGGCCCAGCCGGGCCGCGGAGAGCAGCGCCTCTTCCAAGCTAGCGAGATCGGGATGGACCCACCACCCGATCCGCTCCGCCTCGAGCATCTCCCACGCGACCACTCCCCGCGTGGTGATGACGGGCACGCCCGCGCCGAGCGCCTCGGCC
>DASVVI010000461.1:0-1870 GCA_036386635.1 Longimicrobium sp. | reverse complement strand
TCGAGCGGCGGGCGCGCGAGATCTTCGACGGGATTCCGCCCGAGCTGCGCCACGGCGTCTCCTACCTTCAGGTGTGGAGCCGGGCGATGGCGCACCCGGAGCTTCCGGACGTCTTCACCCTCGGCGAGTGCGCGACCGGCGAGTACGACGTGGAGACGGGCCTCGGCGACGATGTCAGCTCCGGCGTGCACCTGTACTACGGCTCCTTCCTGGCCCTCTCGCGCGAGTACGACGACTTCGACTGGGAGGGCGAGCTGTGGGAGACGATCACCCACGAGATCCGCCACCACCGCGAGTCCGCCGCCGGCGAGGACGACCTGGAGGAGATGGACTACGCCGAGGACGAGAACTTCCGCCGCCGTGAGGGCGAGCCGTACGACCCGCTCTTCTACCGCGCTGGCGACCCCGCCGGCCCCGACCGCTGGGAAGTCGACGGCGACCTGTTCATCGAGCGCTCCCTGCACGCGCGCGAGTTCGCGGCGCTCTCGGAGATCCGCGTGGAGGTGGAGGGTGTGGAGCACGCCTTCCCCCGGCCCGCCGAGCTGGGCGACGTGCACGTCATCTACCTCCTGGGCCTGCGCGACGAGGGGGAGGTCGCGCTGGTGCTGATCCGGCGGCGAACCGCGTGGGAGTCGATCCGCGCCATGTTCGCGGGCGGTGTGCCGCGGGTGCTGGAGTCGGAGGTGGAGTTGGGCGGGTTGGGGTAGGCGCGTCAGGCGGGGGTCGAGATGAGGCGGGGGAGGGCAGACACGCAGGTCGGCCCCTACGGGGATTTGGTTGCGGTCGCGGGGCGACGGTGCGGGGCGGGGCACGGGCGGCCACGCGGGGCCGCCCCTACGGGATTGGGGTGTGAAGGGCGGGTGTCGGCGCAACGCAGGGCACGGGCGCGATAAATCGCGCCCCTACGGAATTGCGCACGCGGCCGAGATCCGTGCGTACACCCCTCCCCCGCAGTTGGGGGAGGGGCAGCGAGGAACGAGCGGGGGAGGGGGCCATCACCCCCTCCCCCGAGCAGTTTCGGGGGAGGGGGATGCGTCGCGGAGCGACGCTGGGGGTGAGGGCACGCTCAGCCCAAACACCGACCCGCGATCCGGGAACTCGAACCACACCTTCCCCCCCGCCGCCTCGATCGCCTCGCGCACCAGGGAGAGGCCCAGCCCGGTGCCCTCCTCGCCGGTGACGGTGCCCTCGTGGGCGCGGAAGAAGCGCGTGAAGAGCTGCTCGCGCGCGTCCAGCGGCACCCCCAGGCCGTTGTCGCGCACCCGCACCACGATCTCCGGTCCGCCCTCCGTCTCGCGCAGCTCGCCCTCGATGCGGGCCCAGGGGCGCGGCTCGGAAGGGTCACGGTACTTGACGGCGTTGGAGACGTAGTTGGAGAGCGCCAGCTCCAGGGGCGCGGCCGGCACTTCGGCCACGGGCAGGTCGTCCGCGATCTGCACCTCCACGCCGCGGGCGTCGGCGAACTCGCGGAGCTGCCGCCGCACTTCGCCCGCCACGTCCGAAAGCAGGACGTTGCGGGCCGGGGCGCCTTCCGTGTCGATGCGCGAGAGCTCCAGCAGCGTGCCCAGCGTGTCCTTCATCGCGTTGACGTTGCGCGCGGCGATGTCCACGAAGCGGGTGCGCTGCTTCGGGTCCTCGGCCACCCAATCCTCGGCCAGCATCTCCAGCGCGCCGCCCGCGGCGCCGATGCGGTTCTTGAGCTCGTGCGTGACGGCGCGGTTGAAGCCGCGCAGCCGGTCCTCGCGCTCGCGGGTGCGGTCGTCCGCCAGGCGCAGGAAGTGGGAGGTGGTGTACTGCTGGATCACGGCGATGGAGCGGAAGACGCGGTGCCCGCACACCAGCAGCTCGCCGCGGCCGCACGGCTCGTCCA
>DASVVI010000460.1:0-2063 GCA_036386635.1 Longimicrobium sp. | reverse complement strand
CGAGGGAAGGCCGAAGCGCCGCCCATTGAGTTCCAGACACGCTTCACGCTGGCGACGAACTGCCGGAACACAAGGAAGATTGCCGCGGCAAGTTCGGCGTTGCTTGCACTTGAGTGTCAGTTCTTCACCAAGGCACCCGCGGGCGCCGATCTACGCCTCCTTCGCGCGCCAAGTGATCGGCAGCAGAAAGGGCTTGTTCTGGAGGCGGTTCGACGCCTAATCGAGCAGGATAGCGTGAAGCCCCAGCAGATCGTCCTCATCGGCCCCTCCGCAAAGGCGAATGGGAGCCTCGCTAACGTCTCCTCCATCGCCGGAATTCCGCTGGTTACCAGCGCGGAGGGATGGCGCGAGGGGCAGGGAATCCTCGTCACGACGGCGAGGTCGTTCAAGGGCCTTGAATCAGACGTGGTGGTGATCTACGACCTGGGGGAGTTCGGGCACCTCTTCCGGAAGGAGGACCTGTACGTGGCCTCCACCCGCCCCAAGGCGCTTTTGGTGGTCATAGCCCATGGCGGCGAGGTTCGCTTAGCGATTGAGCAGGCGGTGAGGGCCGCGAGCGCGGGCGCATGATGCTGCACCCGTCGGATCGGTCGGTCCTCGCGCGCGAACTGGGGCTGGTCGGTGGGGA
This sequence comes from Longimicrobium sp., assembly GCA_036386635.1. Classification (GTDB taxonomy): domain Bacteria; phylum Gemmatimonadota; class Gemmatimonadetes; order Longimicrobiales; family Longimicrobiaceae; genus Longimicrobium. Next base: position 1,435 of record DASVVI010000460.1, on the reverse strand, counting down.
CGAAATTCCCCGGCGCGGCGTCGCTGGCCTGCTCCGCGCCGCTCTCGCACGCTGGGGACTCAGCCCCCGGCGTGCGCTCACGCGCTATGCACGCCAGCAACTCGAGGCGGTCCACTTTACCGAGCAGTCCACCGCCGTCGTTGTCGGAAACGTTCTCGATAACCTCGAGACTTTGCGGGAATGTGATCAGGTAGTGATCGGGAGTGAGCGCTACGTCGCCCCAGGTTCTTCCCGCTGGATTCGCACTGGGCTGCACAGAGTGACGCTGCTCGGCGTCGATCCGACACCCGTAGGACTGTCCATCTGGGAACCACTCACCCAGCGGGATGTCGTTCGGAGGGTACGTTTCGAGAGCGAACAGGAACTTGAAGCGCTTGATGGAAGCGCGTTCGAGGAGTGCTCACTCGAGACGTGGCTCCGGCCGCTCCACTACCTTACGCACCACACGCGGCGGGTCGGACACCCCGTCCGGGACGACCAGGTCACGCTCCGCGACTTCTGGCAGGTGCTTGTCGACGCTGTGATGGTGGAGGGACGCCCCGTCGGGAGCGACGCCGACCTTCGGGTGCTGGCGGGTACCCCGGGAGAACGCTTCGGGAAATACAACGCGCCGCAGTGCGAAGGGCGCTGGACGACGGAGCCGGAAGACGGAGAGTGGTGCGGCTTCCGCAGGGGATACGGAGACGCTCACTGGCACCCCGTTGTCGTCATGGTCGCTGGTACGGAGCGCCGGGTGTTCGATCTCTATGACCACGATGAGTGGCATTGGGCGCTGCTCGCCCGCGCCCAGGCCAGAGATGCCCGTGAGGTGGTCCGGGAGAGCGAACGCACCCTCGAACTCACCTTCCCGCCGCCGATCCAGCTCGCGACGGCTATGGACCTCGTAGCACCGCGGCTACGGGCTTGGGAGTGGGAGATCCCGGAAGGTGCGGCCCGGTTCTGGGCTGATCTCCTGTAAACATATCGGCCAGTGCGGTTGGAGTCGAGCGGGGCGCCTCCGCCCGCCCCCGGGCTCACCGCCGCACCTGAGGCCGAAAAAGGGCGAGGCCCCTCGTCACCGGTAACAACGACCGTACGGCCCCCCGGCAGTTTTCCAACCAGGCGAGCCGTGCCTTCCCAAGGCACCGAGAGACTTCAACCAACAATAGCGCCTCGGTTCGAGCCGATGTGGCTCGAGTAATTTGGCCGGGCATCCCGCGCTCGTGAGCCGACCTGAGCCGAAGCTCCGCATCGTCCAGACGCGCACGCGCGAGCGCGTCGGCGTCCGCCGCCTCGATGCAGACCGTGGCGACACGGCGGTCCAACGCAGCGTCGAACGCGGGGTAAAGGTGGCTCCAGACGCGTCCAGCTACGGCCGTGTCCAGCGCCTCAAGGCGCTGGACAGCTTCGGCTGCTGCCAGCTCCTCACCCGGCGTCGCATTCACCACGTGTGAGG
>DASVVI010000459.1:0-2235 GCA_036386635.1 Longimicrobium sp. | reverse complement strand
AGAGGGAAGGCGAAGGCACAGAGAACCTCTATCTGTTCCTTCGGTGCCCTCTGTGGCTCTGTGTGAGGCCCTGTTTTCGGGATCAGGATGAAATCTTATGTCAGGGTGATCGTCGGGGTCGCGGCGACCGCCTTTTTTCTTTGGATGGCGTTGCGCGATGTGGCGTGGGGCGAGGTGTGGGTGCACGTCCGCTCCGCCAACCTCCCGCTCCTGCTGGCCGCCATCGTCGTGTCCACGCTCGGGCTGCACGTGCGCGCTATGCGCTGGAAGGCGCTCCTGGCACCGATCCGCCCGGACATCCCCTTTGAGCCGCGCATCGCGGGGACGGCGGCGGGGTTCGCGCTCAACAACCTGCTCCCCGCCCGCGTCGGCGAGTTCGCGCGGGCGCTGGTGTGCGCGCGCGTGGGGCGGATCAAGGTCGGCAGCGTCTTCGGCACGCTGGTGGTGGAGCGCGTGCTGGACGCCATCGTGTGCATCGTCCTCCTCTTCGGGGTGATCGCCTTCGAAGGCTTCCCGGGGAGCTCGGAGGGGGTGGCGCTGGCGCAGAAGGCCGCGCGCGGCGTGGCGCTGGTCGCAGCGGTACTGGGGACGGGGCTCATCGTGCTCGCCGCCTTCCCGGAGCGCAGCCTGCGCATCGGCGACGCGATCGCCGCGCGCATCCTGCCGGCCGGCATCCGGCGCCACGTGCTCGATGCGCTGCACGCCTTCGTCGGCGGCCTCGGCGCCCTGCGCGACCCGCGGCTCCTGGCGCAGTCGCTGGCCTGGGTCGTCTTCCAGTGGCTCTTCCTCGGGATCTCCTTCTATCTCGCCTTCATGGCGTTCGGGATCGACGAGCCGGGGTTCGCGGGGGCGCTCTTCCTCCAGTCGTTCGTCAGCATCGCCGTGGCGCTCCCCTCCGCGCCCGGCTTCTGGGGACCGTTCGAGTTCGCCAGCAAGTACGGACTCGATCTGTGGGGGGTGGACGAGTCGCGCTCGGTGGCGTTCGCGCTCTCGTTCCACGTGGGCGGATGGCTGAGCGTGACGGCGGTGGGGCTGTACTACATCGCCAAGCTGAAGCTGAGCTGGAGCGAGCTGCGCGGGAGCGCCGAAAGCGTCGAGGCCGAGGTCGAGGCCGACCCCGAGATCGCGCCGCCGAAGCCGGGGCTGGGGCGTGCCTGACGCGGTCTCCATCGAAGCGCCCGCCAAGGTCAACCTCCGCCTGGCAATCCTGGCCCGCGAGGCGAGCGGCTTCCACTCGCTGGAGTCGCTCTTCTGCGCCATCTCACTAGCCGACCTGCTGACGGTGCGTCGCGGGGATCCCGGCATCGCGCTGACGGTGGAAGGCTCCGTCGAGACGGGCCCGCCCGAGCGCAACCTGGCGGTATGCGCCGCGCAACGCTTCTACGACGCGCTCGGAGAGTCACCCGCCGTCGCCATCCACCTGGTGAAGCGCATCCGGTCCGCCGCGGGGCTGGGCGGCGGAAGCTCCGATGCGGCGGCCACCCTCCGCGCCCTCAACGCGCTCCACGGCGATCCGTTCGACCGCGCCGCGCTCCTGCGCATGGCGATCGAGCTGGGGAGCGACGTGCCGTTCTTCGTCTGCGGCTCGCCGCTGGCGCTCGGGTGGGGAAGGGGAGAGCGCCTCCTTGCCCTGCCCGCGCTTCCCCAGCGCCCCGTGCTGGTGGCGCACCCCGGCGTTGCCATGCCCACGCCGGAGGCCTTCGCCGCCATCGCCGAGCGCCGCGGCCCCACCCCGCCGCCGCGCGCCTTCGCCTTGGACGCGACGGATCTGGGGGACTGGGGCGCGGTGGAGCGGCTGGCGATGAACGACTTCGGCGAGGTGGTGGCGGAGCGCATCCCCGTGCTGCACGACGCCTTCGCGGCCATGCGGGACGCAGGCGCCCGGATCTCGCTGCTGGCCGGGAGCGGCGGCTCTGTCTTCGGCGTGTTCGCCGCGGACGATGCCCGGGACGCGGCGCGCACACGGGTGGAGGCGCTGGGGCTGGCGTGCTGGTCCGCGCGCACCCTCACCGCGCTCCCCGCCCCGCGGGTTGACCCCGATCCGGAGACGGCCTAGCTTTCACGCGGAAGTCGGTGCCCCCTGGTGTAATGGCAGCACAGCGGTCTTTGGAACCGTTAGTGGAGGTTCGAATCCTCCGGGGGCAATGCAGCTCGACTCACGCTCCGGCCCGCATCTGCGCGGCCGGAGTATTTTGTTTGAGCGGCGGCGCGGCGCGCTCCTCGAGCAGGATGCTG
>DASVVI010000458.1:0-2474 GCA_036386635.1 Longimicrobium sp. | reverse complement strand
GGCCTCTCCCCCGAGTCCGCGCAGGCGGACTTTGTGCTGTTGTTGCCGCGAGTTCACTCGCCCAGCTTGCCCCACTACGGCCACCGCCGCTCCGCCCCAGACCCCGGCGCGGGCACCGGCACCGGCGCGGGAGGCGGCGGCTCATCCCCGCCGCCGAGCCAATCGCCCAGGCCGCGCACCGCACGCCCCAACCACCCGCCCTCGTCCTCCACGTGCAGTGGGCAGCTCTCCATGGGCTCGGTGCCCGCGACGAAGTACTCCGTCTCCACCGACTCCCCCGGGCACGCCGCCGTCGCGAGCTTCCCGGATGCGCGGTCCACCGACACGGCCACAAGGTCGGACGGAACACCCCACGCCGCCGGCACCGCGTGCCGCTCGTAGAAGCGCGACAGCACGCGCCCCCACACCGGCGCCGCCAGACCACCGCCGGACGCATTCGCCAGAATCACCTGCGGCTTGTCGAACCCCAGCCACACCCCAGCCACCACATCCGGCGTGAACCCCACGAACCAGACGTCCGCGCCGTCGTTGGTGGTCCCCGTCTTCCCCGCCGCGGGCACCTCGTAGGACAGCCCCGCCTGCCGCACCCCCGAACCCGTGCCGCGATCCACCACGCTGCGCATCATCGAAGTTGACAGGAACGCCACCCCCGGCGAGATCACCGTCTTCCGCGACGTGGGCGCCTCGTACACCACGCGCCCGTGCGCATCCTCCACGCGCTTGATCAGCCGCGGCCGCACGCTCGATCCACCATTGGCGAAAGGAGCGTACGCCGCCACCAGCTCCAGCGGCATCACCGACGCGGCGCCGAGGAAGGTGGAGGGAAGCGGCTGTATGGGCGTGCTGATCCCCATGTCGTGCGCCGTCTTCACCACGCGCCCGGCACCCACCCGCTCCCCCAGCACCACCGTCGCGCGGTTGGACGACAGGCGGAGCGCGTCACGCATGTCCACGGTGGCGCTGTCGGACACGTGGTCGCGCGGCCAGTAGGCACCGCGCGCGACATCCGCGCCCGGCCCCAGCAGCGGCGTCGACACCGGGATGCCGTCGGCCAGCGCGGCGGCGAAGACGAAGGGCTTGAACGCGGACCCCGCCTGCCGCCGCGCCTGCGTCACCCGGTCGAACTGGCTGAGGGCGTAGTCGCGCCCGCCCACCAGCGCCCACACGTCGCCGGTGCGCGGGCTCATCGCCACGAAGAGCCCCTGCAGGCACCGCTCGGGCTTCTTCGTGCCGCCCGCGCACGATGGGTGGCGGAAGCGCCCGTGCTCCCCCTTTTCCACCGCCGCGATCTGCCGCCGCAGCTCCTGCTCAGCGTTCTTTTGAAGCACGGGGTCCAGGCTCGCGAACACGCGCAGCCCGTCCGTGTCAGCGCGCGGCCCGAAGCGCTCGCGCAGCTCGCGCCTCACGGCGGACACGAAGTACGGCGCCTCCCCCAGCGCCTCCGGCGGAGGAGCGAGGCCGAGCGGCTGTCCCTGCGCCATCGCCGCCTGGGTGCCGGTGATGACGCCCGCGTCGGCCATCAGCCCCAGCACCAGGTTGCGCCGCCGCAGCGCCCCGTCCGCGTTCCGCCGCGGATCGTAGAAGGAGGGCGCCTTGGGGAGCGCGGCCAGCGTCGCGGCCTCCGCCTCGGTCAGCTTCGCCACCGGCTTGCCGAAGTAGCCGCGCGCCGCCGCCTCCACCCCGTACTGCCCCTGCCCCAGGTAGATCTGGTTCAGGTACATCTCCAGGATCTCGTCCTTGGAGAACGCCCGCTCGATCCGCCGCGCCAGCACCACCTCCCACAGCTTGCGGCGGATGGTCTTCTCCCGCGACAGGTACTCGGGAAAGACGTTGCGCGCGAGCTGCATCGTCACCGTGCTGAACCCCTGCCGGTAGCTCAGCGTCTGGACGTCGCGCATCAGGGCCCCGCCCAGCCGCCGGTAGTCCACGCCGCGGTGGCGGTAGAAGCGCTTGTCCTCCACCGCCAGGAACGCCCCGGAAACGTGCGCCGGAATGCGCTCGATGGGGACGACCGTGCGGCGCTGCGGAGCCAGGTACGCCACCAGCTTCCCGCGCCCGTCGAAGAGCTGGCTCGCCTGGGGCGGCTGGTACGTGCGCAGCGTGCCCACGGACGGACACGCCTCACCGACGCAGCGCGGCCACAGGTACGCGAGCAGCCCGCCCCCGGCGCCGATGCCGAGGGCCAGCACCACCAGGAGCGCGTGCACGATCGTGCGGCGGCGGGAGGTGCCCGCGGCGCGGGCGGGGCGTGGCTTGCGGGGCATGCGGATGGGGAGCGGGTGGAACGGGACGGCCGGATGGCGGGGATGGAAGTTCGGACCGGGTGCGGCCGGGGATGTTCCGGCTCGCGGCTCACCCCCGCAGCCGGCGCCCCCCGTCCACCACTAGGATCTCCCCCGTCACGAAGTCGGCGCGCAGCAGGTAAAGGAGCGCACCCCCGACGTCATCGGGCGACCCAAGGCGGCGCAGGGCGG
>DASVVI010000457.1:0-6271 GCA_036386635.1 Longimicrobium sp. | reverse complement strand
ATCCACCGAGCCCTACGAGAGTGACCTCCGTGCCCCACGGTTCGTCTGCAGCCAAACGCGTTTCCGCGCTTGCCGCGCTCGCGGCCCTCCTCGCGCTGCCGCTCCACGCGCAGAGCTACGACATCATCATCCGCAACGGCCGCGTGCTGGACGGCACCGGCAACCCGTGGTACCGCGCCGACGTGGCCATCCGCGGCGACCGCATCGCGGCCGTGGGCGACCTCGGCGGGGCAAGGGCGGCGCGGGAGATCGACGCGGCGGGGCTGTACGTGGCGCCCGGCTTCATCGACGTCCACACCCACGCGGGCGAAGGGCTGGCGACGGCGGCGCTGAGCCACGGCCGGCCGCTGCTGGCGCAGGGGATCACCACCGTGCTGGTGAACCCGGACGGCGGCGGCGCCACCGACATGGCCCGCCAGCGCGCCAGCCTGCTGGCCAACGGCATCGGCGTCAACGTCGCGCAGATGGTGCCGCACGGCTCCGTGCGCTCGGCGGTGATGGGGATGGCGGACCGCGCGCCCACCCCGGCCGAGATGGAGCGGATGCGCGCCATGGTCCGCGCGGGGATGGAGCAGGGCGCCTTCGGGCTCTCCACCGGGCCCTGGTACGCGCCGGGGAGCTTCGCCAAGACGGAGGAGCTGATCGACCTCTCAAAGATCGTGGCGGGGTACGGCGGCGCGTACAGCAGCCACATCCGCGACGAGGCGGACTACACCGTGGGGCTGGTGGCGGCCGTGGACGAGGTGATCCGCATCGGGCGCGAGGCTCGGCTGCGCGTGGTGGCCACGCACCTCAAGGCGCTGGGGCCGCGCGTGTGGGGCTACTCCGCCGCGCTGGTGAGCCGCATCGACCGGGCGCGCGCCGAGGGGGTGGAGGTCTTCGCGGACCAGTACCCCTACACCGCCTCCGCCACCTCGCTGAGCGGCGCCCTCGTCCCCCGCTGGGCGCTGGCCGGCGGGGACAGCGCGCTGCGCCGCCGCATCGGCGACCCGGCGGAGGGCGCGCGGCTGCGGGCGGAGCTGCTGGAGAGCCTGGACCGGCGCGGCGGGGCGAATCGCATCCAGTTCCGCCGCCACCGCCCCGACCCCACCATCGAGGGGAAGACGCTGCAGTGGGTGGCCGAGCGCGGGCGCGTGCAGCCGGTGGACGCCGTGCTCGCCCTGCTGCGCGAGGGGAACCCCGGCGTCGTGTCCTTCAACATGCTGGACGAGGACGTGGACCGGCTGATGAGGCAGCCGTGGATGATGACCTCGTCCGACGGCGACCTGGTGCCGATGGGCGAGGGGGTGCCGCATCCGCGCTCGTACGGCACCTACCCGCGCAAGATCCGCGAGTACGTGGTGGAGCGCGGGGTGATCGACCTGGCGTCGGCCGTGCGCAGCATGACCTCGCTGCCCGCCACCGTCTTCCGCATCCCCGACCGCGGCGTGCTGCGCGAGGGGGCCGCGGCGGACGTGGTGGTGTTCGACCTGGCGCGCGTCAACGATCCCGCCACCTTCAGCGACCCGCATCGCCTGGCCGAGGGGATGGTGCACGTCTTCGTGAACGGCGGCGAAGCGGTGCGCGATGGCCGCTTCGGCGCCGCGGCGCACGGGCGCGTCCTCTCCCTCGCCCGCCGCGCGCAGGCGCCATGAGGTGAAGACTCTTGCGCCCCGCCCGAACGGCGTCTATGCTCCGCGCGGGCGTGGCTGGAAACGTTTGAACAGCGCCCTCACGCCGATGGTTCCCCCGCCGCCCGGCGGGTCCCCCCCTGGACCCCGGATCGTCCCACCCCGCCGGAACGGCACCCCTCGCAGGCCCCTGGTGGGCCCCGGCCGGCTCAGCACTCCCCAAGGAGGTGTTTCAGCATGAGAATCGCTCGTTTTCTCCGTGCGTGCGCGGTCGCGTCGCTGTTCTGCGTGCTGGGCGCGGGCGCGGCGGCGGCGCAGCAGGGCACCATCACCGGCCGCGTGACCGACGCCCGCACCAGCCAGCCGGTGCCCTCGGCGCAGGTGCGCGTGGTGGGGAGCAACCAGATGGCGCTCACCAACGCCGAGGGGCGCTACACACTCCGCGGCGTCTCGCCCGGCGCCGCCAGCGTGCGCGTGCTGGTGATCGGCTACTCCGAGCGCAGCCAGCAGGTGACGGTGGCGCCCGGCGAGCCGGCGACGCTCGACTTCGCGCTGCAGCCCTCCGCCATCTCGCTGGCCCCCGTGGTGGTAACCGCCACGGGCGAGCAGCGCCGCACCGAGGTGGGCAACGCCATCGCCGAGGTGCCCGCCGCCGAGCTGGTGAGGACCTCCGCGGTGAGCAACGTGGGCGACCTGCTCACGGCCCGCGCCCCGGGCGTCACCGTGACGCCGGGCACGCAGACGGGCGCCGGCATCCGCGTGCGCATCCGCGGCACCAGCTCGCTCTCGCTCACCAACAACCCGATCTACGTGATCGACGGCGTGCGCGTGGAAGGCTCCACCGGCTCCAGCACGGTGAGCGTCGGCGGCACGCTCCCCAGCCGCATCGGCGACCTCAATCCTGAAGAGATCCAGTCGATGGAGATCGTGCGCGGCCCGTCGGCGGCGACGCTGTACGGCACCGACGCGGCCAACGGGGTGATCGTCATCACCACCAAGCGCGGGGTGGCCGGGCGCACGCAGTGGAGCTACTACACGGAGCAGACGGCGATCCGCGACCGCAACGACTACCCGAGCGCGTACTACGGGTGGCGGGCCACCTCCACGGCCACCAACGGCGTGCAGTGCTTCCTCAGCCAGGTGTCCACGGGCGCCTGCACGCAGGACAGCGTCACCGTCTACAACCCCACCAAGGACAGCCAGAGCACCCCCTTCGGCACCGGCTACCGGCAGCAGCACGGGCTGCAGCTTCGCGGCGGGAGCGAGGCGGTGCGCTTCTTCCTTCACGGCGAGTGGGAAGACGAGGACGGCGTGACGCAGGTGCCGCGGTTCGAGCGCCGCTACCTGGCGTCGCGCGGCCTGTCGCTCCTTCCCGAGCAGGAGAGCCCCAACCGGCTGACCCGCGTCACCACGCGCGCCAACCTCAACTTCACCCTGCCGCACAACGCGGACGTCGCGGTGAACGCGGGGTACACCTCGCAGGACCTGCGGCTGCCGCGCAGCGACGACAGCGGCACGCCCGGAATCGCGGCCAACATCTACGGCGGGCCCGGCTTCCGGTACAACACCAACGCCGCGGGCGACACGCTGTTCGGGTGGCGCGAGTTCACGCCGCGCACCATCTACCAGGCGGTGACCAACCAGTCCATCGAGCGGCTGATCGGCTCGGTGAACGGCAACTGGCGCCCGCAGGGGTGGCTGGCGCTGCGCGGCAACGCGGGGCTGGACTACACCAACCGCACGGACACGCAGCTCTGCCGCCTCGCGGAGTGCCCCAGCACCACCGACCGGCAGGGCTTCAAGGTAGACAACCGCACCAACTTCTTCCTGTACACGCTGGACGGCGCGGGCACGGCCACGCGGCGGTTCAGCGACCGCGTCGAGTCGCAGACGACGCTGGGCGTGCAGTTCTACCGCAACATCTTCGACCGCAACGGCGCCAGCGGCACCCAGCTTCCACCGGGGGCCACCACGGTGACGGCGGGCGCCATCAAGGCGGCGGACGAGTCGAACAACGAGAGCCGCACGCTGGGCGGCTACGTGGAGCAGCGCCTTTCGCTCAACGACCGGCTCTTCGTGACGGGCGGCCTGCGGTCGGACCGCAACAGCGCGTTCGGCGCGGACTTCGAGCGCGTGTACTACCCCAAGCTCTCCGCCTCGTGGGTCGTATCCGACGAGCCGTTCTTCCCCACGCCCACCTTCCTGGGCCAGCTGCGGCTGCGGGCGGCGTACGGCGCGTCCGGCGTGCAGCCCGGCACCACCGACGCGGCGCCGTACTTCTCGGCCACGCGCGCGCTGGGTGAGAGCGGCGAAGTGCCGGGCGTGGTGTTCAGCGCCATCGGCAACTCGGACCTGAAGCCGGAGCGCTCCACCGAGCTGGAGCTGGGGATCGACGGACGCTTCTGGAACGAGCGCATCTCCACCGAGCTGACGTACTACGACAAGTCGTCCAAGGACGCGCTGATCGAGCGCGTGCTGCCGCCGTCGCTGGGCACCGGCCTCACGGTGCGCTTCGAGAACCTGGGTGAGGTGCGCAACTGGGGGTGGGAGGCGCTGGTCAACGCGCGCATCGTGCAGGCCACGGCCTTCAACTGGGACCTGACGCTGAACGGCACCACCAACAGCAACGAGCTGATCACGCTGGGCGGCGTGCCCACCATCGTAAGCAGCAGCACGCTTCGCCAGGCCGAAGGCTACCCGCTCAACGGCTGGTGGTCGCGCCCGCTGCAGAGCTACGAAGACAAGGACGGCGACGGGATCATCGAGTACAACGACAACCCCACGCTCAGCGAGATCGTGGTGGGCGACACGGCCGAGTTCCACGGCTACTCGTCGCCGCGCACCGAGCTCTCCGTCACCAACGGCTTCGAGCTGTGGAACCGCCTGCGCCTTTCCGCGCTGGTGGACTACAAGGGCGGGCACCTGGTGTACAACAACACGGAGCGCATCCGCTGCGCCAGCCGCAACAACTGCGAGAGCCTGGTGGACCGCAACGCGTCGCTGGCGGACCAGGCGCGCACGGTCGCGGTGCGGCAGCACCCCAGCCGCACGGTGGCCGGCTTCTTTGAGCCGGGCGACTTCGTGCGCCTGCGCGAGCTCTCGCTCAGCTTCAGCGCGCCGGACCGCTGGGCCTCGCGCTTCTTCCACAGCCGCGACGTGACGGCCACGCTGGCCGCGCGCAACGTGGGGATCCTGTGGACCAAGTACTCGGGCGTCGACCCGGAGGCGTTCGGCAGCACCGCCGACGCGCCCTCGTCGTTCCAGGCCTTCGCGCCGCCCACCTACTTCACCTTCCGCCTGAACCTCGGCTTCTAGGATGACGAATCGGATGAAATCAAGGACCGGGGCCGGCCACGCGTGGCTGCGCGGCGCGGCCCGGCTGGCGGCCTGCGTGGTGATGGCGGCCGGAATCGCCGGGTGCGACTCGGAGCTCCTCACCGTGAACGACCCGGACATCATCGACCCCTCCGACGTGCAGTCGGCGGCGGGGGCGGAGGCGGTGCGCGTGGGCGCCCTGGCACGGCTGGGCACCGCCACCAGCGGCGGCGGCGACGTCACCGACAACCTCTTTCTGCTGGGCGGCCTCTTCGCCGACGAGTGGATCAACGGCGACTCGTTCATCGCGCGGCAGGAGATCGACCAGCGCGTGATCACGCCGGAGAACAACTTCCTTACGGCGAGCAGCCGCACCCTGAACCGGGCGCGGCTGAGCGCGGAGCAGGCGGTGTCGCTGCTGGCGCAGTTCAACCCCGGCGCGCCGGGGTGGCAGGTGGCGGAGATGCACTTCGTGCAGGCGTACACCGTCAACCTGCTGGCCGAGCACCTGTGCAGCGGGCTCATCTTCAGCACGGTGGTGGACGGGCGCGAGCAGTACGGCGCTCCCATCACCACCGAGGAGGCGTACGCGCGCGCCCTGGCCAGCACCGAGGCAGGGCTGGCCCTCCTGCCGGCGTCGGCGAACACGGCCAACGACGTGCGGGTGCGCTCCGCGCTGCAGGTGACGCGCGGCCGCATCCTGATGAACCTCAACCGCCCGGCCGACGCCGCGACGGCGGTGACGGGGGTGGCGACCAGCTTCCGCTACCAGATCCTCCACTCGCTGGCGACGGAGTCCAACTACAACGTCATCGCCACGCGCAACAACCTGGACCGGCGCTACAGCGTGGGGAACAACGAGGGCGGCAACGGGCTCAACTTCGCCACCGCCGGCGATCCGCGCGTGCCGGTGTGCGTGGGCAACGACACGGCGTGCCGCGCCATCGGCGTGACCAACTCCCGGCGGGACGACCTGCTGCAGCCCTTCCACGTGCAGATGATCTGGCCCACGCGCGACTCGCCCGTGACCATCGTGGGCGGGATCGAGGCGCGGATGATCGAGGCGGAGGCGCAGTTCCGCGCCGGGAGCACGGCCTACCTCACCACGCTGAACGCGGCGCGGACGACGGTGCCGGGGCTTGCGCCGCTCGTGCTGCCGGCCACGTCGGCCGGGCGGGTGGACCAGATCTTCCGCGAGCGGGCGTTCTGGCTCTTCAGCCGCGGGCACCGCGTGGGCGACCTGCGCCGCCTGATCCGGCAGTACGGCCGCGCCACCGAGAACGTCTTTCCCACGGGCGCGTGGCACAAGAACGATGCGAAGTACGGCCCCGATGTCACCATCCCCG
>DASVVI010000456.1:0-2054 GCA_036386635.1 Longimicrobium sp. | reverse complement strand
CACTCGTTGCGGCGGATGCGCACGTCGATGGTGCGGCCCGCGACGGGCTTCCCGTCCAGCCCCACCGCGATCATCTCCAGCTCCATCGTGTCGCCCGATTCGAGCCACGCGCGGGGCGTCCTCATCCCCAGGTAGACCGCGGACGGGTGCACCAGGAGCGACGCGCTGGAGGTCCACGTCTGCCGGTTTACGTCGGTGACGGTGGCGTTCGCCGTCACCTGGAAGGGGCGCGGGGGAACGGCGCGGTCGAAGTCCAGCCGGATCGCGTGCGCCCCCGACGCGTCGGTGACGCCGCTGAAAGTCTCGTCCTCCTCGCCCTCATCATCGTCATCCATCCACCACCACCAGGGGCGCGTGGGGCCGAAGCTCCACTCGTCCCATCCCGGCGGGGAGAAGAAGCCGGGTGTCGCCGTCACGCGCCAGTCCACCGGCGCGCCGGGAAGGCCGCCGCCGCTGAAGTACGACGCGCGCGCCACCACCTCCGCTCCGCCGCCCACGAAGTGCGGGCCCTCGTCGGCCGTGACGGAGACCTCGTACTCGGGCCTGCGGAACTCCTGCATCAGGAAGGAGAAGCCGTGCGAATCGTTCGGCGACCCGGCCAGGCTCACCTGGATGGAAGCGGAGCCGAGGTTGGCACCCTGCGGCACGACGAACGACGCGTCGAAGCCCCCCAGCTCGGTGAGCTGCGCCGTCCCCTTGCCGATCTCGTTGCCGCGCGAGTCGCGCACCAGGTAGTCCACGGCGCCGCGGCCGGGAAGCGTGAGGGCGCCGTCCTTCCCGAACGACATCCGCCGCGCCCATCCCTTGAAGCGCACCGTCTCGCCGGGACGGTACAGGTTGCGGTCGGTGAAGGTGTACCACGCGGTGCGCGCCTGCTCCTGCTGGCGCCCCAGGTGCACCCACCCCGCGTTCCCCATCCCCGGCGCCAGGATCGCGACGTCGCCCCCCGACCGGGCCACGATGAGGGAGCGCTCCGTCCCGGACGGAAGCGCCATCGTCGCCAGCCCGTCCGCGCCGGTGGTGGCCGCCGCGCCGGCGGGGTGCAGCCTCACCTCCACGCCCGGGAGCGGCCGCCCGTCCACCAGCGAGCTCGTCCACGCCGTCAGGTCGGTCATGTCGCCGAACGCGGCGAGGCCGATGCGCGTGGCCTGCACCCACAGGTACACGCCCTGGTTGCGCTCCCCCGCCGTGGCGCCCTCAACCGCCTCCACCGCCACCACCACCTGCCCGAGTCCGCCGTCCAGCGCGGGCGTCAGGTCCACCGCCACCTCGCGCGTGTCGCCGGGCTGGCCGCCGGGCTCCATGATCCGGCTGCTGACCTCGCGGCCGGGGAGGCGCATCGGCTCGCCGCGTTCACGCCCGCCCCTCTGGCCGAAGGCGAGCCAGTCCTCGGGCGCCACGCGGTGCACCCGCACGCGCAGCCGCTGGTGCCCGCGCGCGAACACGGACACGGAGCGCGGCCCCTGCGGATCCAGCACCACCATGTTGTCCGCGGACCAGAGCTGGGCCACCGGCGCGCCCACCTGGAACGACGCCGTCGCCGGCGCGCCGAGTCGCTGCCCGAACCGGTCGCGCAGCCCCGCGTCCACCCGCACGGTATAGCGCGTGTTGGGCCGCGTCCGCCCCATGATCATCAGCGAGTTGCCCTGCGGGGCGATGCGCATCCCCTCGATGGCGGGCTCGATACGGACGAGCGACGCGTCGAAGAGCGAGTCGGCCAGCGGGTTGGAAAACTCGAGGACGAACGGCATCCCCGGCCGGCACAGGCCGCCGTAGCCGCAGTTGCCGCGCACGAAGCGGAAGGGCCCAAAGGTGCGGAAGCTCCACACCTGGGTGTCCACCGTGCGCCGCGGCCCCTCGGCCGACGGCGTGCCGGGCGCGATGGTGACCGTGACCTCGGCGTTGTTCGGCAGCGGGTTCACGGGGCGGAAGGCGATCCAGCGCCCCGCCTCCAGCCCGCGCACGCGCGCCTGCGCATCCGCGTCCGCCTCCACCTCCGACGCGGTCGCCAGGCGCACGGGCACGCGCGCGCCGCCCGCCTGCACCACGACGCT
>DASVVI010000455.1:0-2882 GCA_036386635.1 Longimicrobium sp. | reverse complement strand
ACGCCCACGCGGCCGTAATCCTTTTGCTTCACCAGCGCCAGCGCCCAGAAGTGCGGCGGCGTCCAGAAGAAGACGATCAGGAAGAGGTACGCGGCCGTCAGCGACACCTCGCCCGTGGCGGCGGCCCAGCCGACGAGCGGCGGAAACGCGCCCGCGGCCCCGCCGATCACGATGTTCTGCGGCGAGGTGCGCTTGAGCCAGCGGGTGTAAATGAAGACGTAGTAGAGGAGCCCCGCCAGAGCCAGCCACGCGCTCAGCAGGTTCACGCTCAGCGCGAACGTGGCGAACGCCGCGGCGCCCAGCGTGATGCCGAAGCCCAGCACGTGCCCCGGCGACATCCGCCCGCTGGGGATGGGGCGCAGCCTGGTGCGCGGCATGTGAGCGTCGATGTCGCGATCGATGAACATGTTGATCGCGTTCGCGCCTCCCGCCATCAGGTATCCGCCCAGCATCGTCCACAGCACCACGGACAGCGACGGCCAGCCGCGCAGCGCGATGAACATGGGCGTGACGGTAGTCACCAGGAGCAGCGAGATGATGCGCGGCTTGGTGAGCGTCACGTAGTCGCGCAGAAGCTGGCGCACGCCCGCGCCGCCGCGCCGCTCCGCCTCGATCCCGGCGCGCTGCGTGGCGGTGGTCATCCCGGCGTCCGTGTGTGCCTCCGCGGGGGCGGCCGTCACGGCTGGAAGAGTATCGTGCATCAGCTACGGGCTCGGCGCCCCGTGGAGGGCGTCGTTCGTGGGGGCCGCGCGCGCCGGTCTGGCGGGCGCGGACGAGCGCAAATATACACGCCGCACCCACGTGCGCCACCCCGGCGTGCCCGCGTGCGGCGCGCTCCCGACCTCCTCGTGGGGCATTCCCCCACACGCTCCGCACGCCGCCGAACCCATGCTTGCGCAACCACTTGCGCGAGCGCGCGGCGGGGGTGTACCGTTGGGCCTCCACCCTGTACCAGAGCCCGTCCGAATGAGACCGCTGTTCCGCTCCGCCTCCGGCTTCGCCCGCTACGCGTGGGGCGTGCTGGCCTTCAACGTCGCCGTGGTGCTGTGGGGCGCGGTCGTGCGCGCCACCAGCTCCGGCGCCGGCTGCGGCCGCCACTGGCCCGCCTGCAACGGCGAGGTGATGCCGGAGCTCGCCTCGCACGAGCTCCTCATCGAGCTCGCGCACCGCGCCACCAGCGGCCTAGCCCTGCTGCTGGTGGTGGTGATGGCGGTGTGGGCGTGGCGCGCGTTCCCCGCCGGACACCGGGTGCGGCGGGGCGCGGCGCTCTCCACCGTGCTGATCTTCGTGGAGGCGCTGCTCGGGGCCGGGCTGGTTTTGTTCGAGTTGGTGGCGGATGACAAGTCCGCGTTCCGGGCGTTCTCCATGGCCGCGCACCTGGTGAACACTTTCCTCCTGCTGGGCGCCCTCACGCTGACCGGCTGGTGGGCATCGGGCGGCGGCGACGTGAGGGTGCGCGGCCGGGGTGCGTTCGGCGCCGTCCTGCTCTCGGCCCTCGCCGCCACGATCCTGGTGGGCGCCACCGGAGCCGTGACGGCGCTCGGCGACACGCTCTTCCCCAAGACCACGGTAAGCTTCGAGTTCTCCTCGACGGCCCACTTCCTGGAGCGGCTGCGCATCGTGCACCCGCTGCTGGCCATCGCCACCGGCGTGTACGTCACCATCGTCGCCTGGATGGTGCGCCGCGCCCGTCCCAGCCCCGCCACGCTCCGCCTCGCCACCATCCTGACCACGCTCTTTGCGATGCAGGTGGCGGCCGGCGTCATCAACATCGTCCTGCGGGTGCCGCTCTGGATGCAGCTCACCCACCTCTTCCTGGCCGACTGCGTCTGGATCGCCCTCGTCCTCACCACCGCCTCCGCCCTCGAGGAGCGCCCCGAAGCAGCACTCAGCGCAACCGCCTTCCCCGCGCCACCCCGCGCCGCCGCCGTCTAGCGGAGCCATCGCGGGATGGACTACTTGACCTCGTGCCCCTACTGGGTTACTGTGCTGGACGGCTAACCCACCAGCACTGAAGGGTCCAGGTGTTCCTTTCCGTCGATCCGGCCGATCCAAGGCCACTGTACGTCCAGATCATGGACGGGGTCCGCCACGCGGCCGCGGGGGGCGCGCTGCGCCCGGACGACCCGCTCCCCTCGGTCCGGCAGCTCGCGACGGGCGCCCGCGTCAATCCCAACACGGTGAAGCAGGCCTACCGCGAGCTGGAGCGCGAGGGGGTCATCTACACGCGTCGCGGGCAAGGCACTTTTCTGGCCGCTCGCGCTGCCGTGCGGCCACGCGAGCAGGCGGCTCTGCTGCGTCTCGTCGCGGAGCGCGCACTGCGCGAGGCGCACCGGCTGGGACTGGGCGCCGCCGAGTTGATCGGTGCCATCGAAGGGCTGGAGCGCGGTGCGGCGGAGGAGCGGGCCGAGTCAGAGGATCCGGGGGCGGTGGCGGGGCGATGACCGGCCCCGCCTTCGCCCTCTATTCATCCGCGGAGCTGGCCGTCGAGACGCGCGGCGTGCGGGTCCGCTTCGGTTCGCGGACCCTGCTCGCAGGGCTGGAGCTCGCGGTGCCGGCGGGCGCCGCGTACGCCCTGGTGGGTGCAGAGGGCGCGGGAAAGACCAGGGCGTTGCGCACGGTGCTGGGGCTGGTGCGCGCGCACGAGGGGACGGTGCATGTGCTCGGCGATCCGATGCCGGAGGCCGGGCCCGGGGTGCGCGCGCGCGTGGGGTACGTCGCCGACCACACGCCGCCCGGGCTGCTGGCGTTGCGCGTGCGCGAGCTGCTGAGCCACCAGGCGGCCTACTTCCGCGGCTGGGACAGCGCCTACGCCACGCGCTGTCTGGACCGCCTGGGCGTGCCCGCGGACGCCCGGCTGCGCGACCTCTCGGCGGGGCGGC
>DASVVI010000454.1:0-2149 GCA_036386635.1 Longimicrobium sp. | reverse complement strand
ACCTTGGGGTGGTCTGGCCAGCGCGCCAGCAGCGCCTGCAGGATGCGCGAGGTGGTGCTCTTTCCCCCCGCCACGCTCCCCGCCACCCCGATGACGTACGGCACCCGCGCCGCCGGGCTCCCCAGAAAGGTGTCGGTCACGCGGTAGAGCTGCTGCGCCGCCGCCACGTACAGGTTCAGCAGGCGCGACAGGGGGAGGTAGATGTCCGACACCTCCTCCAGCGACACGTGGCCGTCCACGCCGCGCAGGGCGTCCAGCTCGGCCTCGGAAAGGGTGAGCGGCGTGGCGCCGCGCAGCCGCGCCCACTCCCCGCGGGGGAACTCGGCGTACGGCGAAAGCTCGCTGCCGGGGGAAGGTCTTGCCATCCGGATCGCTGGTGTACGGTGGAAAAAAACGCCGGCCCGCCGTGATCGGGCGGGCCGGCATCAGCTTACCGCGCACGGCGCCCGCGGAACAGTGGCTACAGGACGTAGAACGTCGCCAGGAAGAGGACGAAGCGGTACACGGTGAGCACGGCCAGTGTCCCCGCGGCGAGCACGGCCGCCTTGCCGATCGCCAGGGCGCGGCCCTGCCCGTACGCGGTGCGCAGCGCCATCGCCAGGTAAGTCCCCCAGAACACCGCCGGCCCGCCCGCGTCGGCGATGAAGCTGGCGACCTCCAGGCTCGCCCCGGCCCGGTAGGCGAAGCGGGCCAGCATGCTCAGCGCCAGCACCACGGGCGGCATCAGGAGGAGCATGAAAGCGATGACGTGCGTGGCGAACACGAGGTGCTCCACGAAGAAGCGCCGCGGACGCCAGAAGACCAGCGTCACCAGGAGCGCGAAGATGGGCACGAGCAGAAAGGCCAGCGACCGCGCGTGGGCATCCACCGAGGTGTCGAAGATCGCGCGGTACGCCTCGAGATCCATCCCGCGCCGCGCGACCTCGGCCATCACCCACGGCTTCACCAGGGGGCTGTAGGGGGTCTGGCTCAGGTGGATCGCCAGCGGCGAGTTGAGGCCGTTGAAGCCGATCAGCGGCTGGGTGAAGAAGAAGAAGACGCTGCTGAAGAGGAGGATCTGCTGCGGCCGCAGGTACTCGTCGCGGCGCGGCGAGAAGTACGCCGCCGTCAGCTCGCCCGGCCGCACCAGGAGCGCGCGGAACGAGCGCACGAAGCGCGAATCGGCGTTGGTGAATACCTCAAAGAACTCCACCAGGTAGCGGCGGAGGGAATAGTCCGGGGATTCGGGCGGGGGCGGGGTCGGGCGGGGTGCGTGCAGGGGTTCGCCGGGGTCAGGTGGCGCAGCCATGGTACACGCGCTTGCCGTTCCGCTCCAGCGTGGCGGTGTCCGCGTTCACTTCGAAGCGCAGCCCTCCCGTCTCGTAGCTGTCGCCGGTGCCGGCGCGCACCTGGGTGAGCGTGACCTTGTCCGTATCGCCGGGGAGCAGGAGACGCACGCCGCCGTCCTGGAACCACGCGGTGATGCGGACGCCGCCTTCGCAGGTGAAGGTGACCTCGTTCTGCCGCGAGTCTTTGAGGTCGGTGCACGCGGCCAGCAGCGTCACGCACACTCCCACGATCCATCGACCACTCACTGCGTCCTCCGGGAATCGGACCCGCCGCCCCGGAGCCGCCGGGGAACCATCCTCCTTCGGCAAACAGCGAGCCCGCGCGACGGCCGTCGCCGGATCGTTACGTACGGATGCGGCCGGGATGGTGCGCGTCGCGTTGTTCGGGGATGCGCGGGGCACGGGCAGCCACGTGGGGCGGCCCCTACAGGGATCGGTGTGCGGGGCTGGCGGCGGGGTGAGGGCGAGGGTGGGCAGACACGCAGGTCATCTGTTCCAACTAATTCGGCCAAGGTGTAGATTTGCCAACAAGTTAAGGAGGCCAGAAACGATTTACGCGTAGGTGGTTTGTGCAGCAGCGCGAGTTGACGAAAGAGGCGAAGGACGAACGCCTGAATGAGGTCGAGGCGTTCGTACGTGCGATGGTGGAGGGAATCGTCCCAAAGCCGATGCGCAGGGGACGTGGGCGCCCGGCCGTGCTGCCCAGCCTGGGCCTGTGGGCGGGATTCCTCGTCGCGGTCCTGCGTGGGCTGGGAAGCCAGGCGGCGGTGTGGCGCCTGCTCGCGGTGCACGGCCTGTGGGACTATCCGCGCTTCGACGTG
>DASVVI010000453.1:0-9354 GCA_036386635.1 Longimicrobium sp. | reverse complement strand
GGGAAGCCGATCTCCTCCGCCTTCGCCAGCGCCTCGTCCACGTCGGCGATGGCGTCGGTGCCGGGGACGATGGGGACGCCCACCTCGCGCATGGTGCGGCGCGCGGTGGCCTTGTCGCCCATCATGCGGATCTGCTGCGGCGTGGGGCCGATGAAGGTCAGCTCGCTGCGCTCGCAGATCTCGCTGAACTCCGCGTTCTCGGCCAGGAAGCCGTAGCCGGGGTGGATGGCGTCCGCGCCCGTGATCTCCGCCGCGGCGATGATGCGGGGGATGTTCAGGTAGCTTTCGCGCGCGGGCGGCGGGCCGATGCACACGTCTTCGTCGGCGAAGCGCACGTGCAGCGACTCGCGATCTGCTTCGGAGTAGACCGCTACGGTGCGGATCCCCAGCTCCTTGCAGGCGCGGATGACCCGCAGGGCGATCTCGCCGCGGTTCGCGATCAGGACTTTACGGAACACGTCTCTCGGGGATTTATCGGTCGGAACGGGGGGAGGCCGGCGGCCCGCCCCAGGTCTCCTGCTCGCCGCTCTCCACTCCGGAGGCGCGCAGCGCGAACTCCGAGGGGTTGGACGCGTAGTGCATCGCCCACTCGTACGAGATGGCGCCGCGGCCGTACAGCTCGAGCAGGCTCTGGTCGAACGTCTGCATCCCGTACTGCACGCGGCCGTCTGCGATCAGCTCGGGGATGCTCTGCGAATCGTCGCCCGTGCGGATGAGCTGCGAGATGGCGGCGGTGTTCACCATCACCTCGGCGGCGGGCACGCGCCCCGGCCCGTCCGCGCGCGGGATCAGCCGCAGCGACACGATGGCGCGCAGGGCGTTGCTCAACACCCCGCGGATCTCCGCGTGCTGGTGCGGCGGGAAGAACGAGATGATGCGGCCGATGGTCTGCGCCGCGTCCGTCGTGTGCAGCGTGCTCATCACCAGGTGCCCCGTGTCCGCCGCCTTGAGCACCGTCTCCATTGAGGGGCGGTCGCGGATCTCGCCCAGCATGATGACGTCCGGGTCCTGCCGCAGCACGTGGCGCAGCGCGTCGTGGAAGGAGTGCGTGTCCGTCCCCACTTCGCGCTGGCTGATGATGGCCTTCGTGTCCCGGTGGAGGAACTCGATGGGGTCCTCCACCGTGACGATGTTGACCGCGCGCCGCTCGTTGAGGTGGCGGATCATGGCGGCCAGCGTGGTGCTCTTGCCGCTCCCCGTCACCCCCGTCACCAGCACGAGCCCGCGCGGCAGGAGGGCGATCTGCTGCAGCGCCTCCGGCAGCTCCAGCGTGTCCAGCCCCGGTACTTCCATGGGGATGGCGCGGAAGGTCATCCCCAGCGTGCCGCGCTGGTGGAAGATGTTGGTGCGGAAGCGCCCCAGCCCGCTCACCCCGATGGCGAAGTCGATCTCCTTCTTCTCGGCGAACTCCTCGCGCTGGCGGGGGTTGAGCGTCTGCTCGGCGCAGCGCCTGAGGTCCTCCGGGCGCAGCGTGGCGAGCGACGTTTCCACCAGCTCGCCCTGCACGCGCAGCATGGGCGGGCGGCCGACCTTGAGGTGCAGGTCGGAGCCCTGGCGCCGCACCAGCTCGTCCAGCGCTTCGCGAAGTACGAACTCGCGCTGCACGGGGCGTGGCGGCGTTTCCGCGCTGCGGACCGCTTCGGCCATGGTCAGGCCGCCGGCTCGATGCGGAAGAGGACCTGCCCGTACTCCACGGGCTCGCCGTTCTCCACCAGGATCTCGCGCACGATGCCGGCGACGTCGGACTCCAGCTCGTTCATCAGCTTCATCGCCTCCAGGATGCACAGCGTCTGCCCCTTGGCGACGCGCGTGCCCAGCTCCACGTAGGCCGGGGCCTCGGGCGCGGGGGAGCGGTAGTACGTCCCCACCATGGGGCTCTTGACGTCCACCAGGTTGCTGCCCGCGGGTGCCGCCGGCGCCGCGCCGCCCGCCGCGGGCGCAGTGGAGGCCGCCGCCGGAGCCGCCGCGGGTGCGGGGGCGGGCGCGGCGGCGTGCACCACCTGCGCGGGGGCCGCCGCGGCGCTCACCGGCGCGGGGGGCGGGGTCTTGTGGATGCGGATGCGGGTTCCGCCGCGGGCGATCTCCAGGGAGTCGATCCCGCTGTCGTCCACCGCGCTGATGAGGCCGCGGAGAAAGTCGAGGTCGATCATTTCGCGCGCTCGATGTACTTGTCTTCGCGCCGGTCGACGCGAATGAGGTCGCCCTCGTTGAGGAAGAGCGGCACCTGCACCACGGCGCCGGTCTCCAGCGTGGCGGGCTTGGTGCCCCCGGTGGCGGTGTCGCCGCGCACGCCCGGGTCGGTCTGCGTGACCTGCAGGGTGACGAAGAACGGCAGCTCCACGGCGATCACGCTCTCGCCGTGCACCAGCCCGTCGCACTCCATCCCTTCCTTGAGGTACTTGAGCTGATCCTCGCCGATCACCGCGGCCGCGAGCGGGATCTGGTCGTAGGTCTGCTGGTCCATGAAGTAGTAGAACTCGCCGTCGTTGTACGAGTACTGGATCGGCCGGTGCTCGAGCCGCACCTCGTCGATGCGCTCGCCCGCGCGGAACGTCTTCTCCAGCACGTTGCCGGTGAGGACGTTCTTGAGCTTGCTGCGCACCACGGTGTTCCCCTTGCCGGGCTTGTGGTGCTGGAACCAGAGGATGCTCCACAGCACGCCATCCATGCTGATGACCATCCCGTTGCGGAAATCGGCCGTCGTTGCCAAGGAACTCTCCTAAGTTCGGTGCTGACTGAAGGTTTGGTAGTGCGTGAGTGCGTGAGTGCGTGAGTGCGTTTTTCGATCCAGCGCACTCACGCACTGACGCACTTACGCACTTCTTTTCAAGATCTCCACCAGCGCCCGCAACCCCAGCCTGTAGCTCTCCGCGCCGAAGCCGGAGACGATGCCGGCGGCGCCGGCGGCGAGGTACGAGCGGTGCCGGAAGCGCTCGCGGGCGAAGACGTTGCTAAGATGCACCTCCACGTAAGGACGCGCCACTCCCGCCAGCGCGTCGCGCAGCGCGATGCTGGTGTGCGTGTAGGCGCCCGCGTTCACCACGAACCCGCCCACGCGCCCCGCCGCCTCCTGCACGTGGTCCACCAGCGCGCCCTCGTGGTTGGATTGAAAGAACTCCACTTCCACGCCCAGCTCGGCGGCCAGCGACGCCACGCCCGCGTTCACCTCGTCCAGCGTCGCGCTCCCGTACGTCGCGGGCTCGCGCGTGCCCAGGAGATTGAGGTTGGGGCCGTGTACGACCCCGATCCTCAACGCTTGAGGCTCTGCAGCCACGCCTGGAAGCTCTCCAAGTCCTCGTCGTCGTCCCCCGCCACGTCGGCGGCCGGTGCCGCGGGCGGCGCTGCCGGGGCCGGTTCGGGGGCGGGCGGCGGCGCGGGAGCGGGGGCCGGCTCCGAGAAGAAGTCTTCGAACGAGAACCCGCCCACCGGCTCCGCGGGCGCCGGGGCCGGCGCGGCCTCCGCCACCGGCGGAAGGTCCAGCTCCATCTCCCACGGCATCGGCTCGTCCGCCGCGTCCCCGGCACCTTCCGTTCCCGCCGGCGCGAAATCCTCCACAGGCGGCGCGAACTGATCCGCGTCCGGCTCCGAAGCGGCCACCGGCTCGTCGAGCGCGAGCCACGGAAGCTCGTCGATCGCTCCCGCCGCGTCGTCCGCCGGGAGGATGTCCTCGGTCGGCGCGGCCGGGACCGCCCACGGCTCGTCCTCGTCGTTGGACGCGATGAGCTCCGGCTCGGCCGATGGCCCAACCGCCATCCAGGGCTCGTCCAGCGGCGGCTGCTCCTCGGCGGCGCCCAGCGTCACGTCGTCCCACGGCTCGGCGGGGGGCGGCGCGCCCGCGTCGGCTTCGGGCTCGATGTCGGGCGGGTTGTACTCGAGCGGGGCGGGCGCGGCCGGCTCCACGTCCGTGGCGTACGATTCGGCCTCGTACGCGGGGCCGGCAGTCGCGCCCGGACGCCAGGAGAGGATCGACCACAGGTAGGCCGCCACCGACTCGCTCCCTTCCGTCCCCTGCTCCGCATCCGCCTGGGCGGGCTCGGCGGCAAAGGGCGCGTCCGCGATGGACTCCGCGGCGGAGGCGGGCTCCATCTCGAACGCGGCGTCCTCGATGGGGGCGGTGGGCTCCACGGTCGGCGGCGTCCATGCGTCACGCTCCGCGTCGAACGGGGCGGCGTAGGCGGGTTCCGCTTCCTCCGCCGTCGCTGTCTCGGTCGCCGGGCCGCCGAAGCCGTTCGCGAACGACTCGGCAAACGTATCGGCGGACGATTCACCGCCCCGCGCGCTGGCGACGTCGCTGGCCGGCTCGTCGTGCGCGAAGCTCATCACGGGGAGCGGCTCCACCGTCGTGCTCTCCTCCGCGAAGCTCATGGCGGGGAGCGGCTCCACCGCCGTGTTCTCTTCCGCAAAAGTCATCGCGGGGAGGGGCTCGGGCAGGGCGGGCTCCTCGTCGAAGCTCATGGCGGGGAGCGGCGGCGGGGTGGCGGCGGTCATCGCGGCGTCCACCGCGTCCAGCCACGAAGGCGGGGCTTCCTCCTCTTGGGCGGCGGCGGGCGCGGGCGTCTCGCCGGCGGGGTTCCGCAGCTCCGTCTCCAGCTCGGCGAGGCGGCCGATTAGGGCGGGCTCGTGGCCGCGGCGGGCGACCAGCTCGCGGTACACGTCGGCGGCGCGGTCCACGAAGCCCTGGCGGTAGTACAGCTCCGCCATCGTCTCCGTGACCATCTCCACCTCGTCCTCGCCGAGGGCGTCCTCGTCGTGGAAGGAGCGCAGCTCGACCGGCTCGTCCGGCGCGTCGTTCCAGCCGGCGTCCGCGGCGGGCTGCGGCTCGGCCGGGGCGGTGCTCCAGTCGTCCGTCAGGTCCACCGCGCCAAAGTCGAGCGCGTCCGGCGCCGGGGCGGCGGGCGCGGACTCGAACGGCTCGTCCAGGCTCACGTCGCCCCAGCCTGAGAGGTCGGCGGCGGGCTCGTCGGCGGCCGGCTCCTCCGCGTGGGAATGCGACGGGAGACTGACCCCGCCGAAGCCCAGCTCCGGCGAGGGCTCCAGCGTGGCGGGCACGTCGAAGTCCGGCGCGTCCATCAGCTCCGGCTCGTCGAACGAGGAGTCGCCGATGCGCGTCTCGCCGTACGCCGGCGCGGGCTCGCCGAACGACGAATCCACCGCCTCGGGCGAAGCGCCGCCGTGCTCGAACGGGTCCCATCCGCCCGACGGATCGGGAGCAGCGGGGGCCGAGTCGAGCGCATCCAGAGCCTGCCGGGCCTCGGCGCTCATGGGATCGACGGACAGCAGCTCGCGGTACCAGCGGCGCGCCTCGGCCGTGTCGCCCGTGGAGGCGGCCATCTCGCCCAGAGTGCGCAGGGCGATCAGGTTCTGCGGGTCGATGGAGAGGACGTAGCCGAACTCGTTGCGCGCCTCCTCCGTGGCCCCGCGGTCCGCCAGGCAGCGCCCCAGCAGGACGTGCGCGCTCAGGTAGCCGGGGTGGCGCTTGAGGTTCTCGCGCAGCAGCTCCTCCGCCCGCGCCAGGTCGCCCGCTTCGCGGTACGCGGAAGCGAGCGGCATGAAGAAGCGCGACGGGTTGCCGTCGTGGCTGCTCCTCAGCTGCTCGATCCGGGCGGCAAGCTCGGGCGAGATGTCGGGCATGGCGGCTCGTGCCTGGGAGGGGTGTTGCGGGCGGATTTTAGGGACAGGGAACGCAACTTAAGCCGCGCGGCACCATGGGTCAACGGCAACCTCGCGCGGGCGTGCGGGGTACGCGGGGGCACGGGTTGCGGCGAACGGCCGGGGTAAGTATCTTTGCGGCCTTCACTTTCGCCCATCAGGCGGTCCGCGGCACCTTCGCAAACCACATGCTTCCGCCGCGACGTCGCGGCGCACTTCCGGAGTTTGACGCCCACATGATGGAGTTCATCCGCAGCAAGGCCGGAAAGTTCATCATCTTTCCCACGGTCGTGTTCTTTCTCCTCTTCATGGTCTGGGGGATCATCGCCGAGACCGGCCGCAGCGCGCCCAACGAGTTGGGGAGCGTGAACGGGGAGCCGATCTCGCTGCTGGCGTACCAGAACGCGGTGGAGACGCTCACGCAGCAGGCGCAGCAGGGCGGCACCACCCGCATCACGCCCGAGGAGCAGCGCCAGATCCGCGAGCGCGCGTGGGACGAGCTGGTGACGGACGCACTGCTGCGCCAGGAGATGGAGCGCCGCGGGATCAACGTGACGGACGGCGAGATCGTGCTGGCCGCACGCTCGTTCCCGCACCCGCAGATCTCGCAGCAGGAGATCTTCCAGTCGAACGGGCAGTTCGACATCCGCAAGTACCAGTCGTTCCTGGCCAGCCCGCAGGCGAGCGACGAGCTGCTGGCGCAGATCGAGGGCTACTACCGCGCCATGCTGCCGCGCATGAAGCTCCAGCGGCAGCTCGCCGCGGGCGCCCGCGTGACCGACGCGGAGCTGTGGCGCGCCTTCCAGGACCAGAACGAGCGCGCGACCGTGGAGTACGTGGCGCTCGACCTGTCGAAGCTGGCGCCCGGCCAGGTGAACGTGACCGACGCCGAGGTGCGCGACTTCTTCCGCGCCAACCCGGACCGCTTCGAGCGACCGCGCACGGCGCGGCTGACGGTGGCGTTCATCCCCAAGAACCTGACCGACGCGGACAAGCAGGCCGCCGTGCAGAACGCGCTGCGCATCCGCCAGGAGCTGGTGGGCGGCGGCGACTTCGCGGCGATCGCGGCGCGCGAGAGCCAGGACCCCGGCAGCGCCCAGAAGGGCGGCGACCTGGGCACCTTTGGGCGCGGGCAGATGGTGGGCGCGTTCGACTCGGTGGCCTTCTCCCTCCCCGTGGGCGAGATCTCGCAGCCGGTGGAGACGCAGTTCGGGCTGCACCTGATCCAGGTGCAGGAGCGCACGGGCGACCAGGTGAAGGCGCGCCACATCCTGCTCCCCATCGGCAAGTCCGAGGCGGAGCTGGCCAAGCTGGACGTGCGGGCGGACTCGCTGCGCACCCTGGCGGAGCGCTCCGGCATGGACCGCGCGGCCCGGGCCGTGGGCGCCACCCTGCGCCGCGGAGTCACGGTGACCGAGTCGCTGCCGGTGATCCCCGGTGTGGGCCCGGCGCAGGAAGCGCTGAACTGGGCCGCCAACCCCGGCGAGAGCGAGGACGGCAAGCCGGTGATGAGCGACGTCTTCGAGAACGACAACGCGCTCTACGTGCTGCAGCTGGAGAGCTACGCCCCCAAGGGCCGCATGACGCTGGCCGAGGCGACTCCGCAGATCCGCCGCGACCTGATCGTGCGAAAGAAGCGCGCGCAGGCCCGCGTGGCCGGCGAGAAGATGGTGGCCGAGGTGCGCGCCGGGCGCTCGCTGGCGCAGGTGGCGGCGGCGCGCGGGCTGACGGTGGGCGTGGCCGGGCCCTTTGCCCGCGTGGAGCCGAACCCGATCCTGGGGCAGGCCAACGCGGCGATCGGCGCGGCGTTCGGCACCCCGGTGGGCCAGGTGAGCAGCGTGGTGGAGACGCCGACCGGTCTCTTCATCATCCGCCCCACGCAGCGCGTGCCCGCGGACCGCAAGGCGTGGGAGGCGCAGAAGGAGCAGCAGCGCGCGAGCGTGAGCTACCAGATGCAGCAGGGCACCATCGAGCGCTGGCTGCAGAGCGCCCGCCGCAACGCCGATATCGAGGACAAGCGGGAGAAGCTCGGGGTTTCCTGATCTTTCGCGGGACAGCATGAGACGCCCCGTCCTCCGATCTGGAGGGCGGGGCGTTTTGTGCGGGGGCCCTCACCCCCGCTCGTTCCTCGCTGCCCCCTCTCCCGATAACAGGAGAGGGCTCCGCCCTCCTGTCATCGAGAGAGGGGGCGGTTCTCGCGTTTAGGCTCGTTAGAGACGCATGGTTGTGAATGCGTCCTGCCCTTTTGTACGTTCCCATTCGGGTCGTGCACCCGCCTCCCACATACCCGCAGCAGGAGCCTCCCATGCGACGCACGCTGGCACTTGTCCTCGCCTGTTCCGCGATCCCGGGGACGCTGGTGGCGCAGACGGTAGCGGGAACGCTGGTCGCGGCGGACCGGGGGACGCCGCTCGCCGGGGCCACCGTCACGCTGCTGGATGAGGGCGGGCAGGCGGTGGCGGCCGCGTCGAGCCGGGCGAACGGGGGCTTCACGCTGACCGCGCCCGCCGCCGGAAGGTACCGGGTGCGCGCGGAACGGGTCGGCCACGCTTCCACGCTCTCGGCGCCGTTCTCGCTGGCGGCGGGGGAGACGTTCACGCTGCGGCTGGCGGCGGAGAGCGGGGGGGTGCAGCTCGAGGGGATCAGGGCGGTCGCGGGCGACCGCGGGTGTGTGGTGAACCCGCGCGCCGGCGCCCGCACCGCCGCCGTGTGGGAGGAGGCGCGCAAGGTTCTCTCCGCAACGCGCCTGTCGGAGAGGAGCGCGGGCACGTTGTACACCATCCGCCGCTTCCGCCGCGAGCTGGATGCCTCCACCTCGATGACGCGCGCCGCGCAAGAGGACACCACCCTCGGCAGGAGCCTCGTCCCCTTCCGCAGCCTGCCGCCCGAGGAGCTGGCGCGCGACGGGTACGTGCGGCGCGAGGGGCGGGACAACGTGTTCTTTGCGCCCGACGCGCAGGTCCTTCTCTCTGACGAGTTCCTGGACGGCCACTGCTTCCGCGTAGTGCCGGGGAGCGGCGAGGCGGCGGGGATGATCGGGCTGGCGTTCGAGCCGGTGCGCGGGCGGCGCCTTCCGGACGTACAGGGCACGCTGTGGCTGGACCCGGCCAGCGCCGAGCTGCGCTTCATGGAGTTCGCCTACACCGGCCTGGCCGCGATCGCCCAGGGCGACAGCTGGGGCGGCACGGTGGAGTTCGACCAGACGGACGCGGGGACGTGGATCGTCAACCGCTGGAAGCTGCGCCTTCCCGTGGTGGGACGGGTGGTGAATCCCAGGGGGCGGAGCGTGGCGGATGCGCCCGTGGGCGTCGTCTCGATCTCGGAGGTGGGTGCCGAGGTGCTGGGGGCCGGCGCAACGACCGTCACCGGGGTGGTGGCGGGAACCGTCTTCGACAGCACCCGCGCCCGGCCGCTCGCGGGCGCCGTGGTGAGGCTGGCGGGCACCGGGCACTCCGCGACGACCGATGCCTCCGGGGCGTTTCGCATCGCCGAGGTTCCTGCGGGGCGCTACGAGGTGGAGTTCACGCACCCGCGCGCGGACTCGCTGCAGTGGAAGCCCGATGTGGCCGAGGTGGCGGTGGCGGATGGGGAGAGCGCCGTCCAGCTGTCGCTTCCGGGGCGCGCGGCGCCGGTCGCCGCCGCCAGCCGCGACTCTCTGCGCGTGGTGCAGCTGGAAGGGGTGACGGGTACGGCGGCGGCGCAGAC
>DASVVI010000452.1:0-2320 GCA_036386635.1 Longimicrobium sp. | reverse complement strand
TCTCTGTGTGAGCCATGCAGTTGCGGTTCTCTCCTGCGTCTCTGCGCCTCTGCGTAAGACCGGCCGTTTCGTCAGCGGCGGCGGAACTGCTTGCCGGGGAGTGATTCGGCGAGGTCGCGCAGCTCGAGACTGAGGAGCGCGGTCAGGAGCGCGCCGGTGGGAAGCGACGCGGCGGTGGCGAGCTCGTCGACGTGGCGGGGCTCACCGTGGAGGAGGGCGAAGACGGCAGCTTCTTGCGGGGGGAGGTCGGGAGGTGTGACGGTAGGCGCGGGGGCGACGATGTGGCCGACGCCGCGCAGCTCTTCGAGGATGTCGTGCGCGGAGGTGACGAGGCGCGCGCCTTCCTTGAGGAGCTGGTTGGTGCCCGCGCTCGCCGCGGAGCCGATGGGACCGGGGACGGCGAACACCTCACGCCCCAGCTCCAGCGTGTACTCCACCGTGTGCCGCGCGCCGCTCTTTTCCCCCATCTCCACCACCAGCACGCCGTCGCTGAGCGCCGCGATCAGGCGGTTGCGGCGGGGGAAGTTGCCCGCGTTGGGATCCTCGCCGGGCGCGAGCTCCGTGACGAGGAGGCCGCGCTCGCGCATGCGGGCGAAGAGGCGGTGGTTCTCCGGCGGGTAGACGCGGTCGATCCCCTGCCCCAGCACGCCCACCGTCGCGCCGCCCGCGTCCAGGGCGGCGGCGTGCGCGGCGGCGTCGATCCCCTTCGCCATCCCGCTGACGATGGCATAGCCGGCGCGCACCAGGTCCGCCGCCAGCGACGAGGCGGCCTGGCGCCCGTACGGCGTGGGCGCGCGGGTGCCCACTACGCCGATCCCCGCCGTCCCCAGCAGCTCCAGCCGGCCACTGGCGAACAACAGGAACGGGGCATCGGGAAGGAGGCGGAAGGCGGCCGGGTACGCCGTGTCGTCCGGCGTGATGGCGACGGCGCCGACGCGGTCCATCAGCTGCTGCGCGTAGCGTGCGCGCTCGCGACCCGCCGGCGACCCCGCCTCCGCGACGCGGCGCGCCATCTCGGCGCCGAAGCCGGGGAGCGCGGCGACGGCCGAGACGGATGCGTTCAGCGCGCGCTCCGCCGTGCCGAAGCGGGCCAGGAGGGTGCCGATGCGGCCGGGCCCGATGCGCGGGACCACGGCCAGCCGGAGGAGCGGCTCCAGCGCGGCGGGATCGAGCGGCATGCGTGCGTCAGGGGCGCCAGGGCTCGGGCTCTTCGCCCGCGGCGATCTCCTCGGCCACCACGCGCGCCGCGTGCGTCCACAGCCCCTCCAGCAGCGCGTCCAGCCCGCGTCGCGCGACGGACGAGATCACGAACTGCCCCCACGCCTCGGGCGCATCCACCCGCGGCTGCTCCCAGTCGGGCGGCAGCAGGTCCGCCTTGCTGAAGACGACGCAGTGCTGCTTGGCCGCGAGCTCCTCCGAGTAGCGCGACAGCTCCTCGCGCAGCCGGTCGTACTCCGTCTGCGGCTCCAGCGCGTCGGCGGGGATCAGGATCGCCAGCGTGCGGGTGCGCTCGATGTGACGCAGGAACTGGTGCCCCAGCCCCTTCCCCTCGTGCGCCCCCTCGATGATCCCCGGGATGTCCGCGACCACGAACGAGCGGTGGTCGCTCAGCGTGACCACGCCCAGGTTGGGGGTGAGCGTGGTGAACGGGTAGTCCGCGATCTTGGGCGTGGCGGCCGAGACGGCGGAGAGGAAGGTCGACTTCCCCGCGTTCGGCTCCCCCACCAATCCAACGTCAGCGATCAGCTTCAACTCCAGCACGATGCGGCGCTCGTCGCCTTCCGCGCCCGGGTCGGCGCGGCGAGGCGCCTGGTTGGTGGCCGTGGCGAAGGCCGCGTTGCCTCGCCCGCCGCGCCCACCCTTCGCCACCACCACCTCGTCGCCGGGCGTCAGCAGCTCGCCCAGCAGCTCCTCCGTCTCGTCGTCCTTGACCACGGTGCCCAGGGGCACGCGCAGGACGAGCGGCTCTCCGTCGCGCCCGGTGCGGTCGTAGCCCTGGCCGCGCCCGCCCGGCTGCGCCTTGTAGTGCTGCTGGTAGCGATAGTCCATCAGCGTGGTGAGCTGCGGATCGGCGCGCAGGATGATGTCGCCGCCCTTGCCGCCGTTGCCGCCGTTGGGCCCGCCGTGCGGCACCCCCGTCTCGCGCCGGAACGACACCTCGCCGCCCCCGCCGTCGCCGGCCTTCACCTGGATCGTCGCGTGATCTAAAAACACTTGGAACTTGGGATCAGGGAACAGGATCAGGGGCACTGAGCCCCTGCAGTTTTGTAGTGCTCCCCCTCTCCCGATAACGAGAGGGGCACCCTCTCCTGTTATCGGG
>DASVVI010000451.1:0-3334 GCA_036386635.1 Longimicrobium sp. | reverse complement strand
CGACATCGTCAGAGGGCTCGGTTTCAAGAGGGTGAGGCGTGACAGGACGCGGACTCGGTGCTCCCGCATCGTCTCGATCCGACAAAGTGCATCGGCGCGGCGGCATCTACAACCACCCCGGCCGCTCCACGCCCGCCAGGTCCCGCGCACGAGACGCTTGCGCCGCGCACGACCCGCGCTTATCCTACAACCATATGGTTGCATATGCGTCCCTCAGCGATGCGGAGACCGACCGCGTCTTCCACGCCCTCGCCGACGCGACGCGGCGCAACATCGTCGCGCGGGTGCTGGCGGGGGAGCAGGCGTCGATCTCGGCGCTCGCGGCGCGCTACGAGATGTCGTTCGCGGCGGTGCAGAAGCACGTCGCCGTCCTGGAAGGCGCGGGGCTGGTGACCAAGCAGGCGCAGGGCCGCGAACGCATCGTCCGCGGCAACCCGGTGCGGATCGCTCAAGCGCGTGAGCTGCTCGCCCAGTTGGAGGAGTTGTGGAAGGCCCGCTTCAGCCAGATCGACGCCCTGTTCTCCGAAACCCCTTCTCAGGAGTAAGCCATGCCCGTCACATCCGTCTCCTCCGACGCGAACGCCCTCACCCTCACCATCGTCGGCGACTATCCCGTCCCGGTCGAGCGCCTCTGGGCGGCGTACGCGGACCCGCGGCAGCTCGAACGGTTCTGGGGTCCCGAGACGTGGCCCGCCACCTTCACCCGCCACGACATGGAGGCCGGCGGCCGCTCGGAGTACTACATGACGGGCCCGGACGGGACCACCGCGCGCGGCTGGTGGCGCTTCGTGGCGGTTGAGGCGGGGCGCCGCATCGAGGTCGAGGACGGCTTCGCGCACGACGACGGCACCCCCAACGACGCCATGCCCAGCATGCGCATGGTCTTCACCTTCGCGCCGACCGCCACGGGATCCCAGTTCACGTCCGTGACTACCTTCCCCAGCCCAGAAGCCATGCAGCAGCTGGTGGAGATGGGGATGGAGGAGGGCATCCGGTCGGCGATGGGCCAGCTGGACGGCGTGCTGGCCGAACCCGCCCCACTCGCGGCGCAGCCCGCCGGCTGACCGGAGCGGGAACGGAAGGGCCGAGCCCCGGAATGGGGTTCGGCCCTTTTCATCCCCTTCTCGCCGCCCCGCTTGTGTGACGGTACGGCGCCCGTCAGGGGCTCGCCGGAAGGAACAACTCCACTCGTACACCCACCTCGTCATCCGTTGCAGGCGCAACCGCGTCCTTTCGTGCAAGTCGAGCTCTTGCTGATGCAGGAGTCGCCGCAGGCCTTCGCAATTTGGCGGCGCAGTGTGATCTCTCTATTCAAATGGCAGTTGTGGACCCTGCTATACCGGCTTAGTGGTTGGGGCAATGTCATTTCCGCTATCTGACGGAGCGCGCCATCTCCACCTTGTACCAGCGATGCTCGATGCGGCGGAAACCACACGAATAAGGCGGCTGATCTAAGGGCCGAGTCCATACGGGTTCGGCCTTTTCTCTCGGGAACCATCGCGGCAATTGAGAATCGCGCACTCGCTCAGCGAGACGCGACTGCCTCCAATAGCTGCCTCCGTACGCCGCCAAGTGCGCGCCGGTGCGCGTGGACCGCGCGGCCACCAGCTCGGCCGGCGTGCCTTCGAAGACGATGCGGCCACCATCGTGGCCGGCTCCGGGAAGAACTCAGGGATTCGCGCACTTTACAGCATCACTCAAATCTTATGCGATCTCGCGCAGCAGGTCTGCCTTCTCCAGCCCATTGCGGGTTGCCGAACGATCTCTGACTTCGGCACACGACGGCTCCTTACCCAGGAGTACAGAGTGTCGTAGCTAATGCAGATTTCATCGGCAAGCTCTAAGCTTGCTTGACCGACCTGCTCCCGAAGCCCGAGATTCCATCCGGCATTGACCTTTGTTAGCTCCTGCAAAGCAGTCCATCCTAATCTCATCCCCGAGAGGGTTATGAATCCCGCTGCCGACAATCCATATTTGTTTGAGGGTAGATCCCGCGAGGAATTGTTGGATGAAATCCGGCGTCTCGCGACCAAACTGCAGGAGCAACAAAACGAGCGGCGCGAATCCGCGCACCGCAGGATCTACTTCGGACTGTTCACGACGAGAGTGGGCATGAGGACGTTCGCGGGGTCACAGCTTTACAGCGCTGCCACCACCGGCTGGGACGCGTGGAGTGCGTGGCTGCGTTCCGGCACCACCAGCCGCGCTTGGCCGGAGGCAGAGACGCGCGACCTAGCCGCCGCGCTACTCGCCCGGTTCACGAGGATCGGGCTCTTCGCCGTTCTTTTCGCGGCCTTGCCATTGGTGATGGTGCTCGTGCAGGTGATAATTCTGGCTCACCAGAATGCACTCATCAACCAGCAATCTGAACTGGCGGAAGCCGCACGTCGATCGGCTCTCGTTTTTGAGCAGACTGCGATCTTGGACGAGATCGACGAGGAAATTGACTTTCTCGAGACAAACCGCCAAGGCGGCGACTCCGCCATGGAACGCCTATCGCCGCGGCTAGAGGGACGCATTATAGCACTTAGCAAGTCGTTGCGACCCTACCGATACCTGGATGGACAGGAGCTTATCGCCCGAGCGCAGAGCCCGGAGCGAGGTCAGATGCTTCTAGCACTCTTAAATTCAAAAATCGATCTCTCGGCCATCCTTTCGGGTGCAGATTTGACGTTTGCCGACCTTCCGGGAGTTTCCCTCTTAGGATTTTCTTTGGGCGGACTACCACCTATTCAACGCCGGACGGCGTACGGGGTGCCTAGATCCGGCGCAGCAAGTACGCGCTTGAAAGGTGCGAATTTTCGCGCCGCATCCCTAATCTTCGGTTCCTTCGCTCACTCCGTTTTGGACAGTGCGAACTTTCAGGATGCCTACCTGTTCGATGTAGACTTTAGCTATGCGGATCTGAGCGATGCCCGCTTTGCAGGCGCGCAGATCTCTGACACTAACTTCGACGGGGCGACTTTGTTACGGGCCGATTTCCGCGGTGCAGACATACGCAATAGCTCATTTAGCCCGGTCTCGATTTACTTGGCGGATTTCCGAGATTCCCGCCTCACCGAGCTGTCAATCGTTGACATGGATGTTACGCGGACTTGGGAGATAGAGGCGCTTGCGCTCTGTAGCGCGCACTCAATTTCCGCTCCTAACTTTCCGCCTGCTCTCATTGCCGAGATGAAGAACGACAAGGCATGTGCCCGCAAAATATCAGACGGTGGGTAGTACTTCATGCCGCGGGTCCGCGTAAATTTGTCGGACGCTTCGATGTACCGGAATGTGCTGAAGGTGCTCGCGGAAGTCCTTGCCTCTACGTCCTCTTCTCAAGTGTTCTTTG
>DASVVI010000450.1:0-1936 GCA_036386635.1 Longimicrobium sp. | reverse complement strand
CAAGCCTCCGCAGACAAGATACGCCCCAGACGCGGATCATCATAATCACCCGACGCCGGACATCCTACTGCGCGTGGTGAGGGGTTGGCTCTTGGGCGCGGGCCTCGTGTGTCGCGGGCTAGATCCTTCGCTTGCCGCAGGAGACCGGCGTACGGCGCGGCGTGTGGGCCGGCGGCTCGCTCAGGATGACAAAAGGGGCTGGGGACGCACTCACGCACTCACGCACTCACGCACTCACGCACTCACGCACTTCCCTCCCCCCTGGCCGCTTCTTTGCGAGCCTCCCCGCTCCCGGCCGCGGAAAGCGCGCAGCCCTCCACGAAGCACGAACGCCGACCGAGCTGTCTTGATCGTCCTGCACGCCTGCTGGAGCCATCCCACCCTGCGGGTTTGGGGTGAGTCGGAGCATCGAAGGGTGGGGGTGCGGCGGCGCGCCGCCAACCACCCGCCCTCCAAGCCGTGGCCGCACCCGTTCGCCGCGGAGTGGCGCGAGCTCCACGACGCCCTGGAGCGCGTGGGGCTCACCGACTGGAAGGACGCCGCGCGCCAGGACCTCACCCTGCGCATCCCGTCGTACCCGCGCACGCCGCAGGCTTCGCCCCAGGCGCATCGCTTCGAATCGGCGGAGGCGGGCGAGGGGGGCGTGGCGAGCGCGCTGTGGACGATGCCCGCCGTGTACCTCTCCGGCACGACCTCCCGGGCGATGGACTTCCTCCTCGGGCTTCCCGCCGCGGCGCCGCAGGGGGTGGTGATCGGCGACACGCTGCGCGGGATGGCGGAGGTGGCGAAGCTGGCGCTGGAGCTGGTGGCCAGGGGGCGCGTTCTTCCCGTGCTGGAGCGGCCGTCCGGGCGCGGGTGGACGGTGGGATGGCGCCCCGTGCTCTCCGATCCGGCCGACGAGGAGCGCTTCGCGGTGCTCGCCCGCGCGCTGCCCGGCGCGTGCTGGGCCGCGGAGCCCGCGCGCGAGGACGACGGCGTCGCGGGGCTGCTGGCGACGCTGGTGGACCGGTGCGTCCGGCAGGCGCTGGTGGGGAGCCGCGTGGTGCCGCCACGCAAGGCGCGCCGCTCCGCCGCGGAGTGGTGGCTGATCGCGCTCACGGATCGTTTCGGTGCGTTCAGCGCCGACGCGCACACCGTTGAGCCGCTGGCGAACGCGCTGGCATCGTGGTCCCGGAGCATCGTGCCGCCCGGGCGCGGCGGAGTGCGCACCTGCTTCTTCCTGACCCCGCCCGCCGGGGCTGAGGACGGCTCCACCCCGGACGATCCGTGGCTCCTGGACTTCCTCCTCCAGTCCGTGGACGATCCGTCGCTGATGGTGACCGCCGAGGAGGTCTGGCGCTCGCCGGGGCCCATCCGCGTGCTGCGCTCGGTGGCGGACCCGCAGGAGCGGCTGATCGCGGACCTGGGCCGGGCGATGCGCCTCTTTCCGCCGCTGGAGCCGGCGCTTCGCACGCCGCACCCCACTCAGGCGGAGCTGACGGCGGAGGAGGCGTTCCGGTTCCTGCGCGAGGGGGCGCCGCTCCTGTCTCAAGCCGGTTTCGCCGTGCGCGTGCCGCCCTGGTGGAACCGGCCCGCGGCGCGGCTCGGGGTCAAGCTGCGCGCCCGCCCCGCCGTTCCGCGCGAGAACGGGCCGGGGCGCTTCGGGCTGGATGCCATCGTCGCGTACGACTGGGAGGTGTCGCTGGGCGGCGCCTCGATCTCGGCCGAGGAGTTCAGGGCGCTGGCGGGGCGCAAGGTGCCGCTGGTGCGCTTCCGCGGCGAGTGGGTGGAGCTGAAGCCGTCGGAGGTGGAGGCCGCCCTCCGCATCTTCGACCGCCACGCCACCGGCGAGATGACCGCCGCCCAGCTCCTGCGCCTGGCCGCCGGCGCCGACGAGGTCGCTGAGGGGCTCCCGCTCGCAGGCGTGGAGGCGGAGGGCTGGCTCGGCGAGCTGCTG
>DASVVI010000449.1:0-3624 GCA_036386635.1 Longimicrobium sp. | reverse complement strand
CGACATCGTGCGCATGTCGTTCACCTTCACCTCGGCCGCGTACGTGGACCGGCAGCTGGACTACATCAACGCGTCGCTGGAAAACGCGCTCTACAAGGGGCGCTTCTGGCTCCCGCACCGGCAGCAGGTGGAGCTGCGGCGCCAGATCCCGGAGCTGGGCTTTCCCGTGGGCGGCATGATCCGCGGCACGATGCGCATCTCCAACTACCGCTTCAACCAGGGGCTCTCCCCCGCCCTCTTCGCCGGCCCCAAGGTGGTGTCGGTGCCCGATGCGCAGCGCCGCAGCTTCGGCTTCGATCAGCCGATCGACGCGGAGCTGCACGAGGAGGGGATCGGCCCCACCACCGAGCTGGGCGACGTGCGGCGGCAGGCGGCGGAGCTGATCCGCGGTCGGATGATGAGCGGGCTACCGGCCGTGCGGCTGAACGTGCCGGCGGCGTCCTCGGTCCTGCGCTACAACCGCGCGGAGGGGGCGGTGGTCGGCTTCGGCACGCGCATCCATCCCCGCGAGCCGCTGACGCTGGAGGCGCGCGGCGGGTGGGCGTTCGGGCCGATGCACCCCACGCTGGAGGGCGCGGCCACGGTCACGCACCCCGGCTACCGCATGGGCGCCCGCGCCTACGTGTACGAGCCGCGCGACGTGGGCGTGGGCCCCGTGATCTCGGGCGCCATGAACACGCTGACCTCGCTGGTGGCGGGGCGCGACTACACCGACCCCTTCTACGCCGGCGGCCTGGAGGGGTGGGGCGAGCGGCGCGTGGGCGGCGCGTGGACGGGTACGCTGCGCCTGCGCGCGGAGGCCCACACCGCCGCGCGCCTGACCTCCACCTTTACGCTGGGCGGCACCGGCGACTTCCGCGACGTTCAGCGGATCGACGAGGGGATGATGCTGGGCGGCTCGCTGTTCTTTGCGCGCGCGGCGCCGAGCGGCGTGGCGCGCGGGTGGTCGGCTTCGGCCGGCTTCGACGGCGGCACGCTGCTCAACGAGCTGGGCGAGAGCGATCCGGCGGAGAGCGCCACCTTCGTCCGCCCGCGGTTCGACCTGGGATGGGTGCGCCGCTGGACTCCGGCGCGCGCCGAGCTGGAGGCGGGCACCTCCGCAGGGATCGCGCTGGGCGAGCTGCCGCGGCAGGCGCTCTTTCTGGTGGGCGGCCGCGGCACGATCCCCGGCTTCCCCTTCCGCGCGTTCGGCGGGGACCGCTTTGCGCTGGCGCGGGTGATGGGCTCGGCGGACGTGGCGGGGCCGTGGCTGCGCGGGCGCGCCTTCGCCAACGCCGGGTGGACGGGGGTGGGCTCCGCCGGCCGCGTGCCGCTCCAGGATTGGGGCGCGGAGACGACGGGGAGCCCGCGTTTTTCCGTGGGCACCGGTGTGGGGCTCTTCTACGACATCCTGCGCGTGGACGTGGCGCGGGGCCTGGGGCCGGACGGCCGCTGGGAGCTGATCGTGGAGGCCAATCCTTCGTTCTGGGACTTCCTGTGACCGAACTTTCCTCGCGCGGCGGATCGAACATGCTTGGGGTGATCGTGCGCGGCGCCATCGCCGTCTTCCTGCTGTTCCTGGCCGTGAAGCAGCTCCAGGCTGGGCATCCGCTGTACGCCGCAGTGGACGTGATCTTTGCGATGGTGGCGGGCCTTCTCGCCCTCGCCGCGTGGCCCGGCGCGACGAGGCCGCCTGCGCGGTTGATCCGTGGGTTGGTGGCGGTGGGGGTGGTGCTGTGGATCGCGTCGCTGGTGGGGCGGTTCGTGTAAGCGGGTTGCGGCGCCGCGTCGGGCACGGGCGGCCACATGGGGCCGCCCCTACGAGGGTCGGTTTTTTTCGGCGGGGGTCGAGGCGGGGCGGGCGGTGGGCAGACACGCAGGTCTGCCCCTACGACGGCATCGGTGCGTCCGAGGGTTGGCGGCGGTGTGGCGCCGGGCACGGGCGCGATGAATCGCGCCCCTACCTATTCCCCATCCCGATTCCCCATTCCCGATTCCCCTTTCCCCGCAGTCAGTGATCGACGCATTCCACCTCCCGGGCATCTCCCACCCGCCGACCACCACCTGGTCGTACGGCAAGGGGGCGGACGCCTTCGAGGTCCGCATTCCGCGGCTGACGGCGGCGCTGCTGCGCGAGCAGGTGCGGGCGCTGGCGGCCGCGCGCGAGGAGCACCTGGCGCGACGGCCCGTGGCCGGGATCGTGGAGGTGGTGGACCGGGTGGCCGCGCGGCTGCTGGACCCCAGCGACCCGCTGCGGCGCACCGCCGAGCGCGCCCTCCCCGCGATGACCAACTACTCGGCCGCCATGATCCGCCTGGTGCTGGACCGCATGGCGGCGGATTGGCGTGCGGCCCCCATCCGCGAGCTGCTGCGCTCCGAGTTCGGCGACCCGCGCGTGCTGGACGGCTTCTTTCCGGCGCAGCGCGGCGGCGGGGAGCGGATGGCGATCGGGCCGCGGCTGGTGGCGAACGTGTTCAGCGGCAACGTCCCCGGCGTGGCAGTGACGGCGCTGGTCCGCTGCCTTCTCCTCAAGTCCGCGGCGCTGGGGAAGACGGCGGTCGGCGAGCCGCTCCTGGCCACCCTCTTCGCGCGCGGCGTGGCGGAGGTGGATGCGGGGCTGGGCGCCTGCCTGGCCGTCACCTACTGGCCCGGCGGCGACGACGAGATGGAGCGCACCGCCCTGGAAGCCGCGGACGCCGTGGTCGTGTACGGCGGTGCCGATGCCGTGTCCGCCGTGCGCGAGCGCACTCCGGCCGGGACGCGCTTCCTGGGATACGGGCCCAAGATCTCCTTCGGCGTGGTGGGCCGCGACGCGCTCACCCGCGGCGCCGCCGCCGATGCCGCGCGCGGCGCCGCCCTCGACGCCTCCACCTTTGACCAGCAGGGATGCGTGTCGCCGCACCTCTTCTACGTGGAGGAGGGGGGCGCGGTCTCGCCGCGCGAGTGGGCGGCGCTGCTGGCGCGGGAGATGGAGGCGCTGGAGCGCGAGCTTCCGCGCGGCACCCTTGCCCCGCGCGAGTCGTCGTCCATCCGCCAGCTTCGGGCGGTGGCGGAGTTCGCGGAGGTGGGCGGCGGCGGCACCGAGCTCCACGCATCGCGCGAGGGCACGGCGTGGACGGTGATCCACGAGCCGGACTCCGCCTTCACCGCATCGTGCCTCAACCGCGTGGTCCGCGTAAAGCCCGTCGCCTCGCTGGACGACGTTCCGGCCCTGGTGGAGCGCTTTGGGCCCTATCTGCAGACGGTGGGCGTCGCGGCGTCTGCGGAGGCGGCGCGCGTGCTGGCGGCGGCGCTCGCGCCGATCGGTGTCGCGCGCGTCACTACGCTGGGGAAGATGGCGTGGCCGCCGCAGACGTGGCACCACGACGGGCGGCCCCCGTTGCGGGAGCTGGTGCGGTGGTGCGATCTGGAGACGGCGTGGTGATCCGGGGATCGGCGCGCGCGTAGGAGGGCAGACACGCAGGTCTGCCCCTACGGGTATCTGTGCGCGGGGGCGGGCGGCGGTGCGAGGTCGGGCACGGGCGGCCACGCGGGGCCGCCCCTACGGGATTTGTGCGGAAGGCGGCCATCGAAGTGCCACGCGAATGCAAACACCCCCTCCCCCAGGCAGTTTTGGGGGAGGGGGATGCGTCGCGGAGCGACGCT
>DASVVI010000448.1:0-9622 GCA_036386635.1 Longimicrobium sp. | reverse complement strand
ACCCGCGACATGTTCCTGGACGCGGCGGGGAACGTCACCAGCAAGTCCACCGAGGGACACCTGGCCGCCGGCGTCCCCGGCTCCGTGGCCGGGATGTGGGAGGCGCACAAGCGCTTCGGGCACCTTCCGTGGGCCGAGCTGGTGGAGCCGGCGGCGAACCTGGCCGAAGGAATCGTGGTGCACCAGCGTCTGGCGCAGTCGTTCTACAACAACCGCAAGGAGCTGGTCAAGAACGCGGAGACGATGCGCATCTTCACCCGGCGCGGCGAGCCGCTGCGCGTGGGCGACCGCCTGGTGCAGTCCGATCTAGCGGAGACGCTGCGGCGTATCGCCCGCAACGGCCGCGACGGCTTCTACACAGGGCGCACCGCCGAGCTGGTGGAGGCGGAGATGCGGCGCGGCGGCGGGCTGATCACGCGCGAGGACATGGGGCGCTACCGGGCCATCTGGCGCGACCCGGTCCGCTTCCGCTACCGCGGCCACGAGGTCATCTCCATGCCGCCCCCCTCCTCCGGCGGCCCCACGATGGCGGCGATGCTCAAGATCCTGGAGGGCTACGACCTGCGGCGAATGAGGTTCATGGGGCCCGAGCACGTGCACCTCTTCGCCGAGGCCGCGCGCCGGGCGTACGCGGACCGCAATGCGTACCTGGCCGATCCGGACTTCGTCCCGCAGCCCACTGCGCGGATGATCTCGGACGCCTACGCCGCCACCCGCCGCGCCACCATCCGCCGCGACCGCGCCACCACCTCCGCCGAGGTAGCGCCCGGCCTGGGCCCGCCCCCCGCCGAGGGGACCGAGACGACGCACTACTCCATCATGGACCAGCGGGGGAACGCGGTCTCGGTCACCACCACGATCAACTCGCTGTACGGCAACCTGGTGACGGTGCCCGGCGCGGGCTTCCTGCTCAACAACGAGATGGACGACTTCACCTCCAAGCCCGGCGTCGCCAACCAGTTCGGGCTGGTACAGGGCGCCGCGAACGCCATCGCCCCAGGCAAGCGCATGCTCTCGGCGATGACGCCCACCATCGTCCTCGACCCCTCCGGCCGCGTGAAGCTGGTGACGGGGACGCCGGGCGGCTCCACCATCATCACCTCCATCGTGCAGCAGGTCTCCAACGTGGTGGACTTCGGGATGGACGTGGCGACCGCCACCTCCGCCCCGCGCCTCCACCACCAGCACCTCCCCGACTCCCTGCGCTACGAGCGCCGCGGCCTCGACGCGGCCACCGTCAGCCGGCTCCGCGCGATGGGCCACGTGGTGGCCGAGCGCCAGGGCTTCCAGGGCGACGTGCAGTCCATCGTCGTCACCAACGGCGCCATGACCGCCATCGCCGACCCGCGCCGCGGCGGCGCGGCGGTGGGGGTGACGGAGGTGGCGCGGCCGGTGGTGCAGTAGGGGCCGACTGAAGCGAGCCCAAAGACCGGCGGTTGAAACCGCTGCAACAACCGCGGGAAGCCTGCCTTCGCAGGCTCGGTGGCGGCGGAGTTCGTACGGGGCGGCAGGTGGGGGCGCGGCGGCCGGTCGCCGGGGGATGAATCCCCCGGCTGGAACTACGCGAAGGCGGCTGAAGCCGGCTCGATAGACGGGCATCGGAGCCCCGAGTCCGCGAAGGCGGACTTTGCGCTGTTCCAGCGGCGAATTCATTCGCTCCTGGATTCGCCCATCCTCCTCAATTGCCCGCCTGCTGGCCGAACAGGAGCGCTCCACCCGCAAGGACGGGTGGGGCGCTCGTGATGTTACAGTACAAGCCTTGTACAGAGACGGTACAACGCATTAAGCTGCAACCCCGCACGAGTGCCACGGCCCACAGAGGTGTACGTGAAGCAACTGAGAGCGCTGATCCCCTACCTCCGCCGCTATCGCGGGAAGATTGCGTGGGGGATGGTGATGGTGGTGGCGGCGAACGCGCTGAGCGTGCTGAGCCTGGAGTGCGTGAAGTGGGGGATCGACGCGCTCGCGGTGCCCGGAACCACGCGCATGACCATCTTCCGCTACGCCGCGCTGTCCCTCGGAGTCGCGACGCTGGCCGGCGCGGCGCGCTACGGGATGCGCGAGATCCTCAACGGCGTGTCGCGCTGGGTGGAGCTGGACCTGCGCAACGACTTCTTCGAACGGCTGCTGCGGCTGGATGCGGGCTTCTACGCGCAGCACCCCACGGGCGACATCATGAGCCGCGCCACCAGCGACATCGCCGCGGTGCGCATGGTGGCCGGGCCGGCGTACATGTACCTCGCCAGCACCGTCGTCTTCGCCCTGTTCGCGCTCACCAGGATGGTGTGGATCGACCCCTGGATGACGGCCACCACGCTCATCCCCATCGTCCTCCTGCCGCCCGTCACCATCTGGTTCGGCAAGGTGATCCACGAGCGGTTCGAAAAGATCCAGGAGCAGCAGGGGCTCCTCTCCACCGTGGCGCAGGAGAACCTGGCGGGGCAGCGCATCGTCAAGGCGTACGGCCAGGAGGAGTACCAGAGCGGGCGCTTCCGCGACATCTCGCACGAGTACCTGCGGCGCAACGTGGAGCTGGCGCGCACCTCGGGGCTCTTCTACCCGTCGCTTGGGCTGCTCGGCGGGCTGGCGATGATGACGGCGCTCTGGGTGGGCGGGCGCGCGATCATGGCGGGCGACATCACCAACGGCGACTTCGTGGTCTTCATCCTCTACCTGGGGATGCTGATCTGGCCCATGATCGCGCTCGGTTGGGTGGTGAACCTCTTCCAGCGCGGCGCCGCATCCATGGGGCGCGTGTCGCGCGTACTGGACGCCATCCCCGCCGTCGCCGATGCGCCCGATGCCGCCGCGCCGGAGCGCGTGCGCGGGGAGATCGAGTTCCGCGGCGTCTCGTTCCGCTACCCCGGCACCGAGCGCGACGTCCTCCGCGACGTTAGCTTCCGCGTGCCGCCCGGCTCCACGGTCGCCATCGTGGGGCCCACCGGGAGCGGCAAGAGCACGGTGGTGCAGCTCCTGACGCGGACCTACGATCCCACTGAGGGTGAGGTGAGGCTGGACGGGGTCCCGGTGAGCCTCTGGCCGCTGGAGCGCCTGCGCGCCGAGGTCGCCGTCGTGCCGCAGGACACCTTTCTCTTCTCCACCACCATCGAGGACAACCTGGCGCTCGGCTTCCACGAGCCGGACGCGGAGCGCAGGGGCGCACGGGTGCGCGCGGCCGCCGAAGTCGCGCGGCTGCACGACACCGTCGCCGCATTCCCGGCCGGGTACGACACGCTGCTGGGGGAGCGCGGGATCAACCTCTCCGGCGGGCAGAAGCAGCGCGCGGCGCTTGCGCGTGCCATCGCGCGCGAGGCGCGGGTGCTGGTGCTGGACGACGCGCTCTCCGCCGTGGACACGCACACGGAATATGAGATCCTTGAAGGGCTGCGCGGCGTACTTGAGGAGCGCACCTCCATCATCGTCAGCCACCGCGTGACCGCGGTGATGCACGCGGAGCTGATCCTGGTGCTGGACGACGGCCGCGTGGCCGAGCAGGGGACGCACACCGAGCTGCTGCAGCGCGGCGGCGTGTACGCGGCGCTCCAGCGGCGGCAGCTGCTGGCGGAGGATCTGGACGGGGGCGATCTCCTTGCCGCCGCTTCGCGGGAGGCCTAGATTGAGGGTCTACAAACGTTCCACTTCCGGGCGGGCATGAACGATCTCCGGCTTTCCATCCAGGGGGACAAGGAGGCTGCGCGACTGCGCGACGTGCTGGCCCGCGAAGGGTTCCGCATCGTGGAGCCGCCGCGCGCCGGGCCCCCGCACGACCTCGTGCTGGAGTCGGACGACGAGGGCCCCAGCGGCCCCGGGCAGCGCATCGAGGAGCTGGAGCGGCTCGTGCTGGAGCTCCGCAACCTGGACGTGGCCAAGAGCCAGTTCCTCACCAACGTCTCGCACGAGCTGCGCACCCCGCTCACCGCCATCGTCACCTACGGCGAGATCCTGCGCGACGGGCTGCTCGGGGAGCTGAGCACGCGGCAGACGGACGCCATCGAGTCGATGATCGGCGCCTGCCGGCAGCTCCTCGGGATGATCGAGGAGATCCTCACCTACGCCCGCACCAACGCCCAGGCCATCACGCTGCAGACCACCGAGTTCCCCGTTGAAGAGGTCGTGCAGGGCGTGCACGGGATGAACGCGTCGCTCCTGGATCGCAAGCACCTCAACTTCGACGTGCGCGCCGAGCCCGGCCTTCCGCCGGTACGCG
This sequence comes from Longimicrobium sp., assembly GCA_036386635.1. Taxonomy (GTDB): domain Bacteria; phylum Gemmatimonadota; class Gemmatimonadetes; order Longimicrobiales; family Longimicrobiaceae; genus Longimicrobium. Next base: position 5,415 of record DASVVI010000448.1, on the reverse strand, counting down.
CCGACAAGGACAAGGTGGCGCACGTGCTGGGGAACCTGATCGGCAACGCCATCAAGTTCACGCCGGAGGACGGCCACCTGCTGGTGGAGGCCCGCCGCGCCCCCGAGCGCCCCGACTGGGTGGAGATCGCCGTCACGGACACGGGGATCGGCATCGACCCGCAGTTCCACGAGCTGATCTTCCAGGAGTTCGCGCAGGTGGACACCTCCCGCGCGCGCTCGCACCACGGCACGGGGCTGGGGCTGGCGATCGCGCGGCAGTTCGTGCAGCTGCACGGCGGCGACATCCGGGTGCAGAGCGAGCTTGGCCGCGGCAGCCGCTTCTTCTTCACCCTCCCCAGCGCCGAGGCCGAGCCCTCCAGCAACGGCGGCGCGCCGGCGGAGGATGATCCTTCGTGAAGCTCGCCTCCGTCCTGCTGGTGGAAGACAGCGAGCCGATCCGCACCGCCTTCACCATCCTCCTGGAAGAGACCGGCTACCGCGTGCACTCGGCTGAGGACGGCCACGAAGCCGTCCGCACCGCCACCGAGCACGCCCCTGACCTGGTGCTCCTGGACATGGGCCTCCCTGGGATGGACGGCCTGGACGTCGTCCGCGCCCTCAAGTCGCAGCCCACGACCGCCGATATCCCGGTGATCGCCCTCACCGGGCGCGACGACGCGGGGAGCCGCCGTGCGTGCATGGAAGCGGGCTGCGCGGAGTACATCCTGAAGCCGATCAACACGCACGCCCTCCTCCGCACCATCGAGCGCCACCTCCGCACGGCGCCGGAGAAGGGGTAGGAGGGCCCTCACCCCCAGCGTCGCTCCGCGACGCATCCCCCTCCCCCAAAACTGCCTGGGGGAGGGGGTATTTGCATGCATCAGTGCGCACATCGCTGTAGGGGCGCGATTTATCGCGCCCGTGCCTGCCGCCGCGCAGGTCTTCGCCGCCCTGGCAAATGCGCGCGACCGCGGAGGACGGAGCCGCGGCGGGCACGGGCAGCCACGCGGGGCGGCCCCTACCAGGTTCGGGTGTGAAGAGCGGGCGCCGAGGTGCGGCGAGGGTGGGCAGACACACAGGTCTGCCCCTACCGTTTTCCGGTGTGCGTGCGGCGGTTATTGAGGCGGGGGCGAGGGTAGGCGCGATGAATCGCGCCCGTACAGGTGCCGTGCGCATCGACGGGCGACGGAGCAACCCGTGACACGGGCGCGATAAATCGCGCCCCTACCGGGTTTGTGCGAAGCGCACACGGCAGTTCTCCCCCTCCGCGCGGCTCAAAACCCGCCGACCCGCACACAAGCCCCCTCTCTCGATGACAGGAGGGCGGAGCCCTCTCCTGTTATCGGGAGAGGGGGCAGGCGAGTGTAACGAGCCGGGGGTGAGGGCCCTCCGCCGCTCACATCCCCGACGGATACGTATCCGCCGGTTCCCGATCCTCGCGCGCTTCCATATGCAGCGGGCGCAGCGCGGTGGAGCGGTCGATGTAGAGCATGGCGTCGTAGCGGTACGGCATGACGGTGGAGACGTAGTTGCCGAAGCGCTCGGCGTGCGGGTTGTAGACCACGCCGATGGCCCGGTGGCCACGCGGATCCAGACCGCCCTCCACCTCGTCCAGATCCTCCACCATCACCAGCTTGTCCTGGGCGCCGGCGTCGTGGAAGATGCGCTCCCAGCTCCCCTCGCGCGCCTCGGGCACGGGCATGCGCTGCATGGGCGCGCCCCACTGCTGCCCCGCGATCACGGAGCCGGCATAGGACGAGAAGCCGGCGATCACGACCTGTTCGCCCCACCGCTCGCGCGCCAGCTGCCCCACGTTGACCATCCCGGCGCGCGCCATGTCCGTCGCGCGCGCGTCGCCCACGTGCGTGTTGTGCTCCCACACGATCGCCTTCGAACCGGGACCGTGGTGCTCCAGCAGGCGCTCCAGCGTCTCGATCATGTGCGTGTCGCGCACGTTCCACGACGCCGAGCCGCCGCGCACCATCGTCCGGTAGTAGCGCTCCGCGTTCAGGGCGACGAGTGCGTTCTGCTCGGCGTTGAAGAAGGCCTCGCGCCCCTCCTCCCGGTAGTCCGGCCCCTTCGCCCGCATCTCGCCGAGGATCTGCACCACCTCGTCCTCGCAGTCGGTGGGGACGAGGGCGGTCGCCATCGCGTACTCCTGCACGTCCTGCTCGTACGGGTCGAAGCAGCCGTACGAGCCGCGCGCGCGGGCCGCGAGCTGCGGGTCCACCTTTTCCAGGTAGCGTGTGACGACGTCCATCGAGTCCCACAGCGAGTACACGTCCAGGCCGTAGAAGCCGACGCGCCGCTCCTCGGCGACGTTGGCGTTGTGGGAGCGCATCCATTCCGCCAGCGCGACCACCTCCTCGTTCGCCCACATCCAGGTGGGCCAGCGGGAGAAGGCGTGCAGCACCTCACGCGCGGTGGCGCCGCCGGCGGGGAGACCCTTGGCGTAGCGGTTGACCAGGTAGCAGTCGGGCCAGTCGCCCTCGACGGCGATGAAGTGGAAGCCCTTCTCCTCCACCAGCCGCCGGCTGATGCGGTGGCGCCAGGTGTAGAATTCCGAGGTGCCGTGCGACGCCTCGCCCAGCAGCACGACGCGCGCGTCGCCGATGCGCTCCATCAGCGGGTCCAGATCCGCGTCGTCGCGGAGCGGCCGGGCGTGGCGCCCCACCGCGTCGACCAGAGCCTGCGTGGACATTCGTTCTCGCTCCTCCCTCGGGTTTCGTGGCTTTGAACGGGGCGCGCGGGTGCGCAGGTTCTACGCCCGAAGCCGCACAGCAAATCCCTCGTCTCCGCGCAGCTCCACGCCCCCGCTCACCGCCCGTCCATCCGCATCGGGATGCGTGGAGACGGCGATCTCGCCCGACCAGTCGCCCGGGAGGCGCGCGGGTGAGGGGTCCAGGTTGAGCGCCACCAGGAACCGCGCGCCACCCTCCGAACGGATGTACGCCAGCACGTCGCCTTCCGCATCCACCGGCGTCCAATCGCCAAGCGACAGCGCGGGCTCGGCCCGTCGCAGCGCGATCAGGCGGCGGTGGAGGGAGAGGAGCGATGCCGGATCGTCGCGCTGTACCTCGACGTTGATCCGCGCGAAGTCGCCCAGCGGCAGCCACGGTGTGCCCGTCGTGAAGCCCGCGCCGGGCGATGCGTCCCACTGCATGGGCGTGCGCTCCGGGTCGCGGCCGAGGCCCTGGCCGGGAAGGTTCTTCTCCCACGGATCCTGCACCCGCTCGGGCGGAATGGGCACGTCGCGCATCCCGATCTCGTCGCCGTAGTACAGCGTGGGCGTGCCGCGGAGCGTGAGGAGGAGCATCGCCGCGACGCGCGCCTGCGCCGGCCCCACCCGGCTGGCGATGCGGTGGCGATCGTGGTTGCCGAGAACCCAGTTGGGCCACCCGCCGGACGGCAGGAGCGCCTCGTAGCGCCGTATGGCCGCGTCGATGGTGCGCGCGTCCCACGGCAGCTTGATGAGCTGGAAGTTGTAGGGAAAGTGGCAGCCGCCGCCGTCGCGCCCGTAGTACGGCATCAGCCGCTCGATGGCGTTGTAGATCTCGCCGATCAGCACGCGGCCAGGATACGCATCGGTCACGCGGCGCATGCGGGCGATCACGTCGTGCACCTCCGGCCGGTCGCCGGAGAGGATGCGCAGGTACGCGTCGTACGGGTCGTCCTCGCCGGGGCGGTAGTCGGGATTAGGCGGGTCGTCGCGGAGCGCCTCGTCCTTGATCACCTTTTGCACCGCGTCCACGCGCACGCCGTCCACCCCGCGCTCCATCCAGAAGCGGATCACCTCCAGCATCTCCGCCTCCACCAACGGGTTGCGCCAGTTGAGGTCCGGCTGCTCGCGGAGAAAGGAGTGCAGGTAGTACTGCCCCGTCGCCTCGTCTAGCGTCCACGCGCTCCCGCCGAACGCGCTCTGCCAGTTGTTGGGCACCCCGCCGCCGGGGGCCGGATCGCGCCAGATGTACCAGTCGCGCCTGGGATCGTCGCGCGAGCGGCGCGACTCCACGAACCACGGGTGCTGGTCGGAGGTGTGGTTGGGGATGTAGTCGAGGATCACGCGCAGGCCGCGGGCGTGCGCCGCCGCCACCAGCGCGTCGAAATCGTCCAGCGTCCCGAAGCGGGGATCGACGCCGCGGTGGTCCGTCACGTCGTAGCCGAAGTCCACCATGGGCGACGGGTAGAACGGCGAGATCCACGTCGCGTCCACCCCGAGCCAGGCCAGGTAGTCGAGCCGCGCCTGGATCCCCGGCAGGTCCCCCACCCCGTCGCCGTCGGTGTCCTGGAAGGAGCGCGGGTAGATCTGGTAGATGACGCCGTGCTTCCACCACGGATGCTCGCCGCTCCCCTGCACCCCCGTCCCCGCGGATTCCTGCGGATCGCCGCCGGCTCCCATCTGTCCATCCCGCACATCGCCCTCCCGTCACGTGTGAGGCCGGGAGCGGGGGCAACCCGCGTGCCGTGTGGCAACGATTAGGGATGCGGACCGGCGGGCAGAAACCGCCGGCCACAGTCGTTGTAGGCTAGCCGCCGTCCCCTGCACCCCGTGCCACCGGTGACCCGTGCAACCTCTCACGCGTCCACACCGTAGACCCCCGATGCCGCCCGGCCCGCACACGCGGAACGGATCGCGGCACGGGGTTTATCTCCAGTCCATGGCACGGTATGCGCCTGCACGGGATGCGCAGAGGGATGTGGGATGCGTGACTTGATCTTTGGGGTGATGGTCGGGCTGGCGCTGCTCTCGTCGGTCGTCGTCCTCTTCGACTACGTGCCGCGTGCCTGGAGCGGCCTCCGCAGGCGGCGGGCGAGCCGGGGCGGGGCGTGGGGCGTGGTGCTGGACCGCGAGGGCGGGGTGCTCGGCACCTACCTCGACCCCTTTGGGCACCCCTGGCGCTCGCCGCGCATCCACGGCCCGGATTCGCCCTGGGTGACCGCCCCAGCGCACGAGAAGGCGTGGGCGTGGGAAGGCTTCGGCGCCACCGAGGAGGAGGCCCGCCTCGCCGCCAACCGCCTGCGCCGCCGTCACCTGCAGCTCCTGGGGCTGATCGACGTGCCGGACGAGGGGGAGGAGGGCGGCTCCTTTCTGCTCCCCGCACCCTTTGCGCCGCCGCTGGACTGACGATGCCGCACCTGGTGTTGATGGGAGATTCGGTGTTCGACAACGCCGCCTACGTGCGCGGCGGCCCCGACGTGGTGCGGCAGGCGCGTGACCGGCTGGGTCCCGAAGGCTGGCAGGCGACTCTCGTGGCCGTGGACGGCGCGGTGACGGAGGGCGTCCGCCGCCAGATCGCCCGCATCCCGCCCGACGCCACGCACCTCGTAATCAGCGCCGGCGGCAACGACGCGCTCGGCAGTGTGGACGTGCTCTACCGCGGCGCCCGAACCGTCGGCGCGGCGCTGGCGATGCTGGGCGACGTCGTGGCTCCCT
>DASVVI010000447.1:0-2759 GCA_036386635.1 Longimicrobium sp. | reverse complement strand
AGGCGCAGAGACGCAGAAGAGATCGCGGAGTTCTCTCCTGCGTCTCTGCGCCTCTGCGTGAGGCCCATCTGCTTTCAGCTATTCCGGCATGTCTACGAAGACGGAGTCGTTCTCCACGCGCGTGGTGAACACGGGCACCGGGCGCACGGCGGGCGGGCACTGTGGGATGCCGGTGCGCAGGTCGAACATGGCGCCGTGCCACTCGCAGGTGATGGTGCACTCGTCCGGGTCCACCTCGCCCGGGGAGAGCGGGAAGTCGCGGTGCGAGCAGTTGTCCTGCAGCGCGTAGAACTCGTCGCCCACGCGCGCCAGGCAGACCCGCACCCCGTTCAGCTCCACGTCGATCGCCGATGCCTCCGCCACGTCATCGACGGAGGCCGCGCGCACCCACACCACCGCTTACAGCCCCCGCCGCGCGAGCTTCAGCTCCACGGCGCGCACCAGCTCGGCGCGAACGCCCTCCAGGGGGAGCTGGTCCAGCACTTCGCCAAAGAAGCCGAACACCACCAGCCGCACCGCCTCGCTGCGCGGAATGCCGCGCGAGAGGAGGTAGAAGAGTTCCTCCTCGTCCAGCTGCCCCACCGTGGCGGCGTGCGAGCAGCGCACGTCGTCCGCCTGGATCTCCAGGTTGGGGAGCGAGTCGGCGCGGGCGCCGAGGCTCAGCAGGAGGTTGCGGTTGGTCTGGTACGCGTCGGTGCGTTGCGCCTTGGGGTGCACGCGGATGAGGCCGCGGAACACCGAGCGACCCGTGTCCTGCAGCGCCCCCTTGAAGAGCAGGTTGCTGGATGCGTGCGGCGCGATGTGGTCCTGCAGCGTCTCGTTGTCGAAGTGCTGCGTCCCCTGCGCGATGTACACGCCCAGCATGTCCACGTGGGCGCCCGGCGCCTGCAGCCTGCACTGCGCGTCCGCGCGGCTCAGGTCGCCGCCGAGGGTGGTGTAGAGGGTGGTGATCCTTGCGTCGCGCCCTGCCACCAGCCGGTCCGTGCTCAGGTGCGATACCCCCGCCCCGAAGCGCTGCACGGAAACGTACGTCACCTTGGCCCCATCCTCCGCCACGATCTCCGCCGCGCCCACCGAGAGCGTGGGAGAGGACATGGCATCGGAGGCGAGCTCGTCCACGATGGCGATCTCGGCGCCCGCCTCGGCCACGATCAGCAGGCGTCCGAACGCCGCCGTCCCCGCGCCGCTGAGCCAGCGGTAGAGGCGCACGGGGGTCTCCACCCGCACGTTCTTGGGGACGTACAGAAAGAAGCCGCCGCTCCAGAAGGCGTTGCTCATGGCGGCGAACTTCCCCTCCTCGGGCGTCACCGCGCTCCCCAGGTAGCGCTGCACCAGCTCGGCGTGCTCGGCGGCGGCGCCCTCCAGCGACATCAGGATCACCCCCTGCGACGCGAGCTCGGGCGGCAGGTCGCGCAGCACCACGGAGGCGTCCACCTGCACCGCGCGCGCGCCCTCGCCCGCCTCGGCGATCAGGGCACGCAGCGCGGCCGGGAGCGCGTCGACAGTGGCCGGCGCGGCCTCCTCGGCAAAGGAGAAGGCGTCCAGCCGCAGCCTCCGCCCGATGTCGGTGTAGCGCCACTCCTCGGCTTCGGTGGTGGGCATGGGCGTCTCGGCGAAGACGCCGTGCGCCCGCTGCCGTGCCAGGCGCAGCCACTCCGCCTCCACCTTGCGCGCGGAAAGGATCTCCACCTGGTCGCGCGTGAAGACGCCGAGCGATTCGGCGGCGACAGATGTATGGGTCACGATGGGGTCCGGTTCGGTAGAAAAGTGCGTTAGTGCGTGAGTGCGTTAGTGCGTTTGATGCAGGTCCGTGAGGCGGGAAGTGCGTGAGCGCGGGGGTTTTTCCGCACTCACGCACTAACGCACTCACGCACCGCGGTTCACCCCACGCTCCCTTCCATCTCCAGCTCGATCAGCCGGTTCAGCTCCACCGCGTACTCCAGCGGAAGCTCCTTGGCGATCGGCTCGATGAACCCGCGCACCACCATGGTGGCCGCCGCGTCTTCGCTCAGGCCGCGGCTCATCAGGTAGAAGAGCTGCTCGTCGCCGATCTTGCTGACCGTGGCCTCGTGGCCGATCTGCGACGTGGGGTCGTTGATCTCGATGTACGGATAGGTGTCCGTACGTGCCTCCTCGTCCAGCAGGAGGGCGTCGCACTCCACGTTGCTGCGCGCGTGGTGGGCGCCCTCTTCCACCTTGAGCAGCCCGCGGTACGACGACCGCCCCGAGCCGCGCGAGATGCTCTTGCTCACGATGCGGCTGCTGGTGTGCGGCGCGTTGTGCACCACCTTGCCGCCCGCGTCCTGGTGCTGGCCGGGGCCCGCGTACGCGATGGAGAGGATCTCGCCGCGTGCGCCCTCGCCGTTCAGGTAGCACGACGGGTACTTCATGGTCAGCTTGCTGCCCAGGTTGCCGTCCACCCACTCCATGGTGGCGTCACGCCCCACGATGGCGCGCTGCGTCACCAGGTTGTAGACGTTGTGCGACCAGTTCTGGATCGTGGTGTAGCGGCAGCGCGCGCCTTCCTTGACGATGATCTCGATGACGCCCGAGTGGAACGAGTCCTGGGCGTACGTGGGGGCGGTGCACCCTTCGATGTACTGGATCTGGGCGCCCTCTTCCACGATGATCATCGTGCGCTCGAACTGCCCCATGGCCTCCGCGTTGATGCGAAAGTAGGCCTGGAGCGGCATGTCGAGCTTCACCCCCTTGGGGATGTACACGAACGACCCGCCGGACCACACCGCCGTGTTGACCGC
>DASVVI010000446.1:0-4402 GCA_036386635.1 Longimicrobium sp. | reverse complement strand
CACGCTCGACCGTGACCAGCCGCGCGTGATCCAGGGCGTGCTGCGCGACGGCAAGGAGAACACCCCCAACCCGACGCCCAACAGCATCGTCGTGATCCCGGGGATCAACACCAACTACTACCTCTCGATGAGCGAGGAGCTGTTCATCGAAAAGGACATCAACTGGCTGCGTCTGCGCGACGTGACGGTGCGCATGGGCCTTCCCCGCCGCTTCGGCAGGAACTCCAGCGTGTACGTGACGGGCACGGACCTCCTCCTCCTGACGAACTACACGGGGCTCGACCCCATCGTGAACGGTAACAGCGCGGCGGTGGGCGGCTCGGGCGGCGCGGGTATCGACTACGGCAACTTCCCCATGCCTCGCGGCATCAACCTTGGCATCAGCACGAGCTTCTGATGATGAGAAAGACACGCATCGCGCTCCTGGCCGGCTGTGTGGGCCTGCTGGGAGGGTGTGACAACTTCCTGGACGTCAACAGCAATCCGAACGCCCCCGAAACGGTGTCGGCGAACCTGTACCTGCCCCCCATGCAGCACTGGATGGCGATCGGGCAGCAGTACGAGGGGCGCTTCGTGGGCCGGTACACGCAGGAGTGGACCCTCCCCGCCACCACCCTCACCAACTGGGACCGGATGGGGTTCGACCCGCCGCCGAGCGACAACGGCGGCCAGCAGTGGCGCGACGTCTACTGGTCGATGGGGCAGAACCTGGTGGACATGATGAACAAGGCCGAGGCCGAGCAGCGCTGGGACCTGCTGGGCGTGGGCTACGTGATGAAGGCGTGGGGTTGGCACGCGCTGACCGGCACCCATGGCGAGATCATCGTCAAGGAGGCCATCGACCCCACGAAGTTCACCTTCAACTACGACTCGCAGGAGTACGCCTACGACGAGGTGCGCCGCCTGCTGGGCGTGGGGATCGAGAACCTGTCGCGCACCGACGGCGCCGTGGACCAGGCGTACCTGGCCCGCGGTGACAAGATCTACAACGGCGACCGCGCCAAGTGGATCAAGTTCGCCAACGGCCTGCTGGCCATGAACCTGAACCACTACTCCAACAAGGCCACCTACAAGCCGGCGGACGTGATCGCGGCGGTGGACCGGTCGTTCACCAGCAACGCGGACGACGCGCTGTTCACCTATCCGAACACGCAGCCGACGCTGGAGGACGTGAACTTCTGGGGGCGCAGCCGCGACAACATCACGAGCTACCGCCAGACGCAGTTCGTGGTGAACCTGATGAACGGCACGCAGTTCGGCGGCGCGGTGGACCCGCGCATGAGCCGCATGCTGGCGCTGGACTCGGCGAACACCACCTACCGCGGGCTCGACCCGAACCAGGTGGGCTTCGGCGGGCTCACGGCGCTGCAGCAGCCCCGCAACTTCCACGGCTACGTGGGAACGGGCGGGCTGCGGCTGCCGGGGCGCTACCTGTTCGACGACAAGGCGCGCCTGCCGCTGATGACGTACTCGCAGCTGCAGTTCGTGAAGGCCGAGGCCGCGTTCAAGATGGGCGACCGTCCGGCGGCCCGCACGGCGTACATCAACGGCATCTCGAGCCACATCGACTTCGTGAACGCGCGCAACCTGGACGCGGGCCAGACGCCGACGCAGATCAGCGCGGCGGAGAAGGCGGCGTTCCTGGCGAACCCGCAGATCGTGCCGTCGGCGGCCAACCTGACGCTGACGCACATCATGTCGCAGAAGTACATCGCCCAGTGGGCGTGGGGGCACAACGAGCTGTGGATGGACATGCGCCGCTACCACTACACGGACGTCGATCCGACGAGCGGCCGGCAGGTGTTCCCGGGGTTCACGCCTCCCACGAACCTGTACCCCGACAACGGGGGCAAGCTGGTGTACCGAATCCGCCCGCGCTACAACTCCGAGTACGTGTGGAACAGGGCCGGCCTCGAGCCGATTGGCGGTCTCGCGGTGGACTACCATACGAAGCCGCTCTGGATCACGGAACCGTAACCGACTATGAAAAGACATGGACTTCTCGCGGTGCTGCTGTGTGCCGCCGCCGCGCTGGGTGGGTGTGAGAGGGACGGGGTGCAGGACATCACCGGGTCGGTTCCGGCGTCGCGCATCCGCTTCTTCAACTTCGGCGTGAACTCGCCGGGCGTGAACTTCTACGCCAACGAGACCAAGATGACGGCGACGTCGTCGGCCACGGGCGTGGAGAGCGTGGTGGGCGTCAACTACGGCGGCGTGGGGTCGGCGGGGCTGTACTCCGGGATCGAGCCGGGCCAGTACACCTTCTCGGGGAGGATCTCGGACACCATCCCCAAGGCGAACAAGGACTTCGCGATCTCCACCGTCCCGGCGACGATCGAGGCCGGAAAGCACTACTCGTTCTACCAGAGCGGGATCTACAACACGGCGACGCGCACGGTGGACGGGTTCGTGGTGGAGGACGCATTCCCGGCGGCGATCGACTACGGGACGGTGTACATCCGCTTCGTCAACGCCATCCACAACTCCAGCCCCATGACGCTGTACCTGAAGCACACGGTCACGGGGGAGGAGGTCGCGATCGGGGGTCCGGTGGCGTACAAGAGCGGGGGAGCGTTCATCGCGATCCCGGGTGGGACGTACTCCCTCACCACGCGCACCACGGGGTCGAGCACCAGCGCGATCACCCGGCCGGACGCCATCTCGTTCGTTCCGAGCCGGGTCTACACGATCAGCTCGCGGGGTGACATGACGGTGACGGGTACGACGGCGACCAACCGGCCGTTCCTGGACAACACCGCCAACCGCTAGTTCATCAAGGAAGCAGGAGACCGGGGCGCGCCGAGTGGCGCGCCCCGGTTTTTTTATGGAGAGAACAACAGAAAAGCCTCACACAGAGGCCACAGAAGGAACTGAAAGCCACAGAGAAAAAACTTCTGCGGTTCTCTCTGTGTCTCCGTGTCTCTGTGTGAGCCATGCAGTTGTGGTTGCGCGGAGGCGCCGTCCGGTGCCAGACTGAGCCGATGACCGGCCCGCCAGTCTCCCCAAGCCAGCGAACACGATGAAGATCATCCCGTTCCTGCGTACGCCCGCAGCGCTCGCGCTTCTGCTGGCGGCGTGCGCGCCACCGCCCGCCGCCGCGCCCTCGCCCGCGGCCGTGGCGGGTCCCGCCGCCTCGCCCGACGCGCCGCCTCCGGTGCAGCGCGAGTTCAGGGGGGTGTGGGTGGCCACCGTCGCCAACATCGACTGGCCGTCGCGCCCCGGCCTCCCCGCCGACAGCCAGCGCGCGGAGATGGTGCGCATCCTGGACCGCGCTGCGTCGATGAAGCTGAACGCCATCGTCCTGCAGGTGCGGCCCGCGGGGGACGCGCTCTACCTGTCCGCGCTGGAGCCGTGGTCGGAGTACCTCACGGGTGCGCAGGGACGCGCGCCGTCGCCCGCCTACGACCCGCTGGAGTTCGCGGTCACGGAGGCGCACCGGCGCGGGATGGAGCTGCACGCCTGGTTCAACCCGTACCGGGCGCGCCATCCCACCGCCACCACCCCGCAGGCGGCCTCGCACCTCAGCAGCACGCGGCCGGGGCTGGTGCGCAGCTACGGCAGGCACCTGTGGATGGACCCCGGCGAGGACTCGGTGCGCGCCCACTCGCTGGCCGTGATCCGCGACGTGGTGCGCCGCTACGACGTGGACGGCGTGCACATCGACGACTACTTCTATCCCTACAAGGAGCGCGACGCGGCCGGCAAGCTGATCGACTTCCCCGACGACTCGTCGTACGCGCGCTACCAGCGCGGCGGCGGTCGGCTGGGGCGCGACGACTGGCGCCGCGACAACGTGGACCGCTTCGTGGAGGAGATGTACCGCACGGTGAAGCGCGAGAAGCCGTGGGTGCAGGTGGGGATCTCGCCGTTCGGCGTGTGGCGCCCCGGCTATCCGGCGCAGATCACCGGCTTCGACGCGTACCAGGAGCTCTACGCGGACTCGCGGAAGTGGCTGCGCGAGGGGTGGGTGGACTACTTCACCCCGCAGCTCTACTGGCAGACGGCGCGCACCGGCGTCAGCTACCCCGTGCTCCTGGGGTGGTGGATCGGCGAGAACGTGCACGCCCGCCACATGTGGCCCGGCAACTTCACCAGCCGCGTGGGGAACGCCACCGAGGGGAACTGGCGCACCGACGAGATCATCGAGCAGATCTACATCACGCGCGGGCAGGCGGGCGCCACGGGGAACGTGCACTTCAGCATGAAGATCTTCATGCAGAACCCCGACTCCCTGGTGGACCGCCTCACCAACGACGCGTACCGCGAGCCCGCGCTCATCCCCGCCACGCCCTGGCTGGGCGGCCGCGCCCCGTCGCGCCCGGCGGTGGCGCTGGAGGGCTCCACGGTGCGCTTCACCCCCGGCGCCGGCACTCCACCCGCGCGCTGGGTGGTGCAGTCGCGC
>DASVVI010000445.1:0-6186 GCA_036386635.1 Longimicrobium sp. | reverse complement strand
CGACATGCCCGCGGGGATGGGTTTCTGGCTGCTGGAGCGGCAGGCGGAGGGGATCTACGCATCCCGCGTGGCGCGGCAGGCGGATGGGCGCTTCTTCCCCACGCGCGTGGAGAAGCTTGAAGCGGGCGTCGAGCAGATCCTTCCGCTCACGCGCCAGCTCGGGGTGAGGGGCCCGCGCGTGCGCCTGTACTCCGATGACGGTGGCGAGGCGCGGATGGAGGTGGTGCTCGAGAACCGTGCGGGGCCCGGGTCGGTATCGCCGCTGCAGCCAATCGACGAGGTGGCGACGGTCCCCACCCCACCCGCGCGCCCCATCGCGGCGCCGCGCGTGGCCAACACGCCGCTCGATCCGTGATCCCCGCGCGGGCAGTGCTGACGGGTGCGCTCGTGGTGGCGGCGTGCGGCGCGGGCCTCCTGCGCGCCGCGCCGCCGGCTGTTGATGCGGGTCTGTCGCTGCGGCTGGACAGCCTGGAAGGGCGCATCTCGCGGGTGGAGGCGCGGGTCGGACTGGCATCTGGCCCACAGCGTTCGAGTCCGCTCCTGGCGCGCTACGAGGAGCTCCGGAGCCGCGAGGCGCGCATCGCCGCTCGCGTGGACTCCGCACGCCTCTTTGTCCCCGATGCGGCGCCGCTGGCCGCGGGAACCATCACCAGCGCCTACGCGCCGCGCCGGTATCACCCGGTGGTGCGCCGTGTCCTGCCGCACTGGGGGCTGGATATCGCGGCCCCGCACGGCGCCCCCGTCTTCGCCACTGCGGAAGGTGTGGTGCTCGCCACCTTTCGCTCTCCCACCTACGGCATCGGCGTGGACCTCCGCCACGGCGACACCTTTCTGACGCGATACGCCCACCTCTCCGCCCTCTCCGTGCGCGCGGGCGACCGCGTGCGGCGCGGCCAGCTGATCGGCCGAGTCGGGACGACGGGTCGCACGACCGGTCCGCATCTTCACTACGAGGCCTACGTACGGCGCGCGGACGGCTACCAGAGCGTCGATCCCATCCGCCTCCTCCCGCCGGGCGGGCCGCTGCGCCTCTAAGGCCAACTGATTGTCTCACGTGGAGGCACGGAGATCGGGTTCTCCGTGCCTCCATCCTCGTGAGTTTCCTAGCACCCCGGACGCGCGACTTTTCCGGAATGGAGAACCAGAATTGCGGACCGGGGTATTTATGGTTGCAGGACGAGCAACGCACTCATACTTCCGCCCCTCCACTGCCATGCGACCCACAACGCGCAACATCCGCGGATTCACCGGTGTGGAGATCCTGATGGTGCTGGTGGTTCTCGGCATCGTGGCCGGCGCCGGTTACGCCGCCACGGGCCTGTACCGTGCCCGCGCCGCCGAAGCCGAGATGCGCCAGGACCTGGTGCACTTCGTCAACCAGCAGCAGGTCCTCCGCCAGCGGACCGGCTCGCTCGGGACCCTTGAGCAGCTCGAGGGCCAGGGCTTCCGCCGCTCTCCCGGCGTGGTGGTGGAGGAGGATCGCCTCGACGGCGGCGGCCGGCGCGCGTACCTGCGCGTGCGGCACGTGAAGACGGGGCAGCGCTGCTCGGTCGACTACTCGCCCTACGTCTCGAACGCGCTCAACCGCGTGCAGTGCTGGGCGGGCGAGGACGATCCGAACACAACGGAGAACGTCGGCCCCTCCGAGGTCGCCATCACCACTCCCGTGCCCAGCACTCCGGTGGACACGACGGTGAGCGCACCGCCGACCCCACCGATCTGCGACCCGACACCCACCCTCGCGTCCCCGGCCGACCAGAACCTGCGGCCGGGTCAGCCGGGTACGGGCGTGTTCACGCTGATCAATTTGGGCGCGCGGTCCCGCAGCTTCTCGCTCGCGTTCTCCTCCAGCAACGCGTCGGTGATCCCGGTGGCCACCGGCCCCGCCGGCGTGACGGTGCCCGCGGGCGGGTCCCAGACGGTGACTGCAAGCTTCCAGCTCGATCCTAACGCCGAAGCAGGCCAGGTGTCGGTCCTGCCGCTGGAGGCGAACGAAGACCCGTGCCCGGCGCTGAGCGGCTTCTTCAGCGTCGCCACGGAGCTGGTGCTGGGTCCGCTGGAGCTCTCCGACCCCGGCGATGTGACGGTCACGCCCGGGGACGCGATCCCGGTGCGCTGGACCTCCACGAGTCACACCAACACGCGGCGGATGATGGTGCTCGCGGGGACGGAGCAGGTGGGACTCTCCCGCGCACCCTCCGCCGAGCTGGGAAACCATCCCTATGCCCGCGGCGCCCCCCGCATAACCGACTTGGAATACGTCCTTGACCCCGCCACAGACGGCTTCGAGTCTCGCGACGCCTGCATGTCGTTCTCCGACGCCGAAGCCAGAACGCTGCCGCCTGCGCGCCAGTGCTTCCGCGTCACGGCCCGGTTCGTCCCGGGAATGCCGTCGATCTCCGCGCCGGCCGCGCGTGACGCCGGCCAGGACGAGCAGTTCACCTCGGAATGGTCGGTGGTCAACAGCTCCAACGCTCGGCGCGACTTCAACATCCGCGCTGAGGCCACCGCCGACCTCCAGGTCGTGAGCGCGCACGGCACGGGCGCGGCGGTGTCGATCCCGCGCGGCGGCTCGCACCGCGTGCAGGTGACGTATCGGCTCAAGCGCCCCTCAATGGCCGGCACCGAGAGCCACGGCAGGCTCCTCGTCGCGGACGTGGATCCGCAGTACGTCCCGCCATCCAGCAACATCGCCGAGTTCGTCGTTCGCACGAAGCTCGAGGTCTGCGCCCCCAGCGTCGTCGCCGCGCCCGCCGACCGGACCGAACGACCCGGCGCCGCCTTGAGCGTGGTCTGGCAGCTCCAGAACTGCACCAACGCCCAGCGCGATCTGACGCTCGCGACGGAAGGGGACACGGACGTGCTCCCGGCCGGCGCGCCTCGGACGGAGTCGTTTGCCCCCTTCGAGGTGCGGAGCGTCACACTGCCGTACCGCATGAAGGACCGCTCCGTCCACCTCACGCGCAGCCGCCCCACGCTCCAGGCGAGCGACGCGGCGTTCGGCACCCCTTCAAGCTTCACAGTGACTACGGCGCTCGACCTGTGCGCCCCGACGCTCGCGGGGCCGGCCGGCGTGCCGGCACAACCCCAGGCGCCCGGCACGGCTGCCACCGTGACGTACACCATCGAGAACTGCTCCAACGCACCGCGTACGTTCTCCGCACCGGTGAGCTCGTCCAACCCCGCCGCCGTCCCCGATCCCGGCGACCCGGCGAGCCTGACGATCCCGCCCTACGGCTCAGCCGCCGTGTCGTTCACCTACGGGATCCCGGCGAACGCCTACGGCGGCGTCCCCTCCGATCTCGCGATCCGGGTGGAGGACACGGGCGATGCGTCGCTCATCGCGTCCGGCGGCATCCGGGTCACGCCGCGGATCATCCGTGCGGCGCCCCTCCTCTCCGCCTTCCCGGCGCAGACCCTCCTCCCCGGCCAGAGCGGGAGCGGGTCGGCCGTCCTGACCAGCCAGAGCAACGTGGCCGTGAGCTACTGCTTCACCACCACCGTCGGCGCCGGACCAGCCGCCGCCGGCAGCGTCGTCTCCCCGTCACCATCCCCCGCGGCGTGCGTCGAGATCGGCACCCCCTTCGGCACCGCGGAAGTAACGCAGTCCGTCTCCGTCGCCGCAGCCGCCGAGCACCCCTGGACCAATCAGGTGACCGTCACAGCCGTGGATCAGGCCGCGAGCCTCACGGCTGCGCAGACGTTCACCGTTACAGCGGGACTCCTGCTCGCAAATCCGACGCTCCGTGTGCCGCCTACTCCGCCACATATGTTTTGGTTGGAAGGGGAGATTAAGACCATCAGCTATCCCGTGAGCAATCAGAGCAACGGCGCGCGGACGCTCTGCCTCACCGTCACTCCCGAGAATGCGGTGATGGTGGCGGGAACCCCCAACCCCACATGCGCCCGCGTCGAGGCGCGGAAGAACCACACGTTCGCGACTTCACTTCGAGCCCATTCCGCCACCGCACTAGTCGTAAGGGTGAGGGTGAGGGTCTATGACGAGGATGAAAACAAGTTCCAGGCGCAGGACAGTTTCAGCAATCGCATCAAGGATGCGACGCCGGAGGCCTACTGGACCACTCCTGGTTCTGTGTACGTGCGCAAGTGGTTCGACCTAGACGCGAAAAACTCCTCGAGTCCAATCGGCCGCGCCATCACAAAGTACATCTGGAGTTGGGGTGTCAACGGAATGCGCTGGGACGGCAATCGGTTCGTGCCCGGCGGGACGGGCGCAGCGACCAATGAGTCGAGCTCGTCGAGCGCACGACGCGCATATGACACGACGGGGGTGTTCAACGTCTGCTTGAAGGTGGTAGACGAAGACGGCCGGATGAGCGGAGCAAATTGTCAGGACGTCAGGGTACTGAAGATGACACGCGCTCGGCTGAAGTGGCGCTACCGCGGGTGGTGGTATGACCCGAGAGACTTTTGCTGGGATGTCCCTTGGGACAACCAGTGCCCCAAGGAGTCAGGAAACGCACGCTGGGAGGTCCTGCTGGACGAATCCGTGGGAGACGTGCCGATCGTTCGGGCCTGGGCCGAGTTCCAGGTCGAATTCTGGCAGACGGACGACAAGTTCGAACGAAAGTTCTCCTACAGCGGGAACGGCGACCAGGTCGCACCCTACAGGTACGACTCCAGAAATGGCCCAAGCACCTACAACTTCTTCAGCAACGACCAGAAATCGTCAGGCAGCGTCCAGCGGGGAGTCTGGCGTGTGCTCACAACGGAGGGGAGCGGCGCGGGTGGCTGGCCCCAATCTCCCAACCTGGCGCAGCACCCACTCGTGCTCAACGCGAACCTCGGCAGTGCAACGGGCGCGTTCGACGATGGCCCTCATTGGGTGCCGGATGAGGCCTGGGTGACCCTCTACGTACTGGATGCGAACGGCCAGACCACCTCTCAGAGCGGCTTCTACGACCACACCCGCTCCGAGTGGAGAGGCAGCGACTGCATCAACGAAACTGGCCCTCTCTTCTTCACCTGCACGAGGGGCTTCGAGCGACTCGTGCCGCCGCCCTCCACCCCGACGGGTGCCATCGCCGCGGAGGTGATCGATGGAACGCACCGGCTGACCGGCTCGGGTGAGAGCGTAGACGGCCGTATCGTCGACATGTTCTGGGAAGTCTACGTGCAGCCGCTCGACATCACCTCCGGACCTGGAGGGAGCTATCAGTCGCGCTCAGCGGCGCTGGAGCTGTCTCCGGAGCAGTGCGCGTCCCAGGACGTCACGCTCTACCTGGTGGACGACCGGGGCCAGGTCGGCGCAGCGTACTATTCGATTCCGAGCAGCGGTAGCTACTCGGACTGCGTGGGGTCAGGCGGTCCCGGCGGGCCACAAACACCACTTTGAGGAGCACTCCGATGACGAAGCGAGCCCTGCTGATGATGTCCGCGTTCGCCGCTCTGGCACTGGGCCAGGGCGGGTGCTGGGCGGGAGAGGAGACCCAGGGCCGGAGCGGCAAGGACACAGCGCGCGCAGCCGATCGACCGCTTTTGGCCCCGGCCGTGGCGACCGCTGCTGTCGACCGGATGCTGTACGAGGAGAACCTGGTCAGTGTCCCTGAAGTCAGCGAGAGAACCAAACAAGCGGTGTTGCGTGTCGCGCGAGACAAACACGCGCGCGATTCGGTGATGCCGGCTCTTCATCGATGGCTGGAGGATTGGGCGGCCGCGCATCCGGCAGAGACGAAGGCGGCGCGGCTGGCGGGAGGCGGCTCCAGCGGGCAAGCACAGGGAGTCAATGCCCACGGTTCCACGTCTGTGAAAGCGCAGACAGACTCGATCCGTCGCCTCGTCCGCATTCAGGCCAGGCGCCGTATTGAGGCGGCACGGTTTGCCCAGGACTCTACCCGGAACGCCGGAACGGAATAGCAGGGGGCTCCCCTCTGCGGAGTACCCTTCCGCGGATAGGGTCGAGAAAATAAAGAAGGCCAGCCGAGCGGGCTGGCCTTCTTCAGGTTCCTACCGGTTCCTACTTGAGCCGAGTAATCCGGGCGATGAATGGTGCCGAATCGAACTCACCGAACGTGAGGGAGACCCCCTTCCCCGCGTCCGCGTTGTAGTCCCACGCATAGAGGGCTGCGTAGTTGCCGCGCCCCACCACCAGCCGGCGTGCCGTGTTGGCAGTTTTGGAGATGGCGGTGGTCGAGAGTGGCCCGTTATCCTGCGGCACCCACGTTC
>DASVVI010000444.1:0-6366 GCA_036386635.1 Longimicrobium sp. | reverse complement strand
CTCCTGCGGCAGAGTGCCGAAGCGGGAATGCTCCCCCTCAGAGGGTTGCTTCTGAATGGCGATCGCCTCGCAATCGGCACCGCCCAGGATGCACTGTTCAGCGGTGCAACCGAAGATGAGATTGGTATCTCAATCGAAGACGCGCATGGGACATTCAGTGTACGTGCACAGTATTCGGATCTTTACGCAGACGTCCTGCCGATACTCGAGTGTGATGATTTCACTAAGGCCGATCTAGTAACACAGCCGCTGCACTACTTGCCGGCCGAGCGGATCGGTCCGCGGCGCTTATACGATTCATCTTCATACGCGATCCGCGACCGGAAGTCGCTTGGTCAGAGTGGGGAATTCGCCGTCGCAACCCTTGCGGAGCATTTCGACCGAGTAGTGCCAGCTGCGTTACATCACGAGTCAGCCGTTGGTCCTCTCCTGCTACAGCAGATGAACGCCTGGCTCGGCGAAATATCCCCGGGAGTCGGACTACATACGAATTTTTTCCAGGAAGTTTCTAAGGTAGAGCTACGCATGTCGTTCGAGGGTAAGGGTGTTCTACCCCGTGAGTTCTCAGCCATCAACGTCGGATTTGGTTTGTCCTACGTGTTGTCGATTATCGTTGCTGTACTCTCCTCCGAACCCGGAACGTTGGTGTTGGTCGAGAATCCCGAGGCGCACCTGCATCCACGTGGCCAGTCCGCTATGGGTGAGTTGCTGGCGCGCGCTGCCAAGGCGGGTGTGCAGGTGATTGTGGAAAGTCACAGTGATCACTTCTTGAACGGTATCCGGCTAGCCGTCAAGCGGCAGAGACTTGGCCCCGAGTCCGTCGTGATCCACTACTTTGAGCGGCGAATCCGAGACACGGCGCTGGTGCATACAACTGTTACGCCGCAGATGGATCGGGACGGGCGTATAGATCGGTGGCCGAAGGGGTTCTTCGACGAATACGCGAAAAACTTGGATGCACTGCTCGGTTGATCCCGCTAAGAGCGCATTCTGACTTTAGGTCGTTATCATGGATCTCGTCTTGAACGAGCTATCTCTCGATGTTATTGCGAGCAACGTGGAGGAAGCGCGCGCACGCATGGATAGGTTGATGGGTACCATCCGCGAAGCGCGGCGCTTAGGAGCGGACGGGCCTCTTCGCACCGTGCCGGGAGTTCACACCCGAGAGATCGCGTCAGGATACCGAGTCACCAATTGGCTCGAGGATGGTATTGCGCAAAGAGAATCGCGCGAATTGCTCCGCGTCCTTCTGGCGGGCGCTCCTTACGTACCGGAGTTGGTGGCTGCCGCTGAGAACGAAGCTGGGCAACTCGTCGAGTACACGTTCGCAAGCAAGGTTAGTCCCGGGTTGGGATTGGCCGACCTACTCGATGCACCGGCCGTGTCGCTCCAAGGTGATCCATCTTTCCAAATGGACCCGATTACTGTCCACCGCCGTTCGATTAGTCACGGTGAAGATGCTGAAGTACTCGAAGAACTCGACGTCGAGGTTTGCAACCTAGCGCATGCAAAGCATTCCACGGCACGTGGCGCGTGGATCGCTGAGCGCCTCGCTTCGGGAGTGCAAGACGGAGAGGACCTCTGGCACGAGCGCGCGACTCTCTTTCCGTTCATCACGTTCTGTGGCGATACTGAAAGGCAGCTCAGACGGTTGACCGGAGCGGAGCCGGGGTTTCGCCAGATCCTCAGACATTTGCGGGTGCTGAGCGCCACCACACGCGATTGGACCAACGGTGATTTCTTACCGCTCCGCGTCGGCGCCACACGTGAAAGCGAATCCACGCTCCGACACGGGGTTTATGGTCCCAAGCGCAAATTCCAGACGCCACTTGGGAAGGTACAATTCAGCTGGCACACGAAGTTGGTGGGCGAGAATCTCCGCATCTACTTTAGCTTCGAAAGCGGTCCGCCGAAGACAACTTACGTCGCTTACGTTGGCCCACATCTTTCCACCGTCCGGTACCCGGACCTGGCATGACCACGCAGCCGCTTCCACTTCCCCCCTTTGGCCATCACCCTACTGGTGGACGTCAGCGGCTCCACTTCCGAGGTCTTCGGCAAGCACAGCATCCTCGAGGTCGAGAAGCTCGCCCTCCTCCTCACCGGCGAAGCGCTCGACGGGCTGGGCGATCCTCTCCGACGGCAAGCCCAACGACGAGGACGCCTACGACGGCCGCTACGGCGTGGAGGACTCGCGCCAGGCCATCGCCGAATCACGCGCCAGCGGCATCCACCCCTTCTGCCTGACCGTCGACCTCAAGGGCGGCGACTACCTCCCCCGCATCTTCGGCCCCACCGGCCATGTCATCCTCCACCGCGTGGATCTGCTCCCCGGCGCGCTGCTCGGCGTGATCCGCGAGATCTTCCGGCGCTGAGGGGTCCGGTGCGCGCATGGCCGCGCAGCGGGGCGGCGTTCAGCCGGGGCCACGGGCAGGTTCACCCTCATACCGATGGACAGGGACGAACGCCGCCGATAGGTTGCCTGTGCGAGCAGGCCGACCTTCCGGGCAATTGGTCCGCAGGCTGGGCCAGCCACTACGCGGAGGCATCGCTATGGGCATCTTCGGCAGCATCCTATCCACGCTCGGCCTGGGCTCCCGTCCGGAGACTCCCGCTGCTCCCGCTACTCCCGCTGCTCCCGCCCGCGTACCTTCGCCGGTTGAGGATTCCGTTACCGGGACCCCGAGTGCCGGAGCGATCCCGACCCCCGCGCCGGTTGCGGTCGTGGACGTGGTAGCCGATCTGGAGAAGCGTGCGGCGGCATACTCTGGGAAGCTCAACTGGCGGTATTCCATCGTCGACCTGCTCACCCTCCTCGGCATCGACAGCAGCTTCGCGGCGCGCAAGGAGCTGGCGATCGAACTGCACTGCCCGCCCGAGTTGATGGACGACTCCGCCAAGATGAACACGTGGCTGCACAAGACCGTGCTGACCCGCATCGCGGCCAACGGCGGCAACATTCCGGGCGATCTGCTCGACTGAGGCCCACCCGCAGCGGAAGGACGGCCGTATGCAGATCATGGACATTCTGAATGACGCGGGTGGCATCGGCGCCATCGCCCAGCAGCTCGGCATCCCCGAGGCACAGGCGTCGGCGGGTGCGGCGGCGCTCCTTCCCGCGATCCTCGGTGGCTTCAAGAAGCAGGCACAGTCGTCGCCAGCCGGCCCGGAGGGACTGGGCGGCCTGCTCAGTCAGCTGGGAGGCCCCAGTCTGGCGGATCAGGTCGTCAGCCCTGGCCCAACTGACGCTGCCCCCGGAGATGCCGTGCTCGGCCAGATCTTCGGCTCGAAGGAGGTGAGCCGCACCGTGGCCCAGTCTGCCTCCACGCAGACCGGGCTGGATCCCGCGTTGCTGAAGCGGATGCTGCCGCTCCTCGCCATGCTGGTAGCCGGGTACATGGCGCGCCAGGGCGGCGGCGCGGGAGCCGCATCGGCGGGTGGAGGTGCACTGGGCGGGCTGCTCGGGGGGCTGCTGGGAGGCCTGGGATCGCCTGCGCCGGGCGCGCAGGGCGGCGGCGGCCTTGGCTCCATGCTGGACCTGAACGGAAACGGCAACCCGCTGGACGACATCCTCGACATGGCGGCGCGGGCGCGAGGACGGTAGTACACGGGCTCGGAGGATGGACAGCGGCCCCCGGCTCACATAAGCCGGGGGCCGCTTCGTTTCTGGGCGGGGGCCATCGTAGTCCATCTGCATGGTGATCGGGCCCTGTCCGGCTTCAACCGCCACTGCCCCGTTCGGGTGCGCTACCGGGCTGCGCCTACGACGCCCGCTACGGCGTGGAGGACCGCGTCGGGCAATCGCCGAAGCGTGCGGCAGCGGCTTCCACCCCTTGTGCCTCACCGTGGACCTTAAGGGCGGCGACTACCTCCCCCGCATCTTCGGCCCCAACGGCCACGTCATCCTCCACCGCGTCGATCTGTTCCCCAGCGCGCTGCTCGGTGTGATCCGGGAGATCTTTCGGCGATGAGGTTCAGCGACGCTGCTCTCCTACACGCGAGCCGTCGTACGTGTACATTAGTGGATGAACCAGTCGGAGTTGTAGCTCCTGCCGGCGAAGACGTAGCCGCCCTCTTGCGGGGAGATACTTGGATGCGCGGATCAGGAGAGCAGAAGACAAAGCGGATCGAGGAGTTGCTCGCGGCGGAGGCGGGCGAATCGCCCCGGCACACCGACGAGGAGCTTCTTTCGGGGATCGACGTCGATGCGAAGGTGGCGCATTCGATGAAGCAGATCGAAGAAGGGAAGGCGCTCAGGGGAACGCAGATCGAGGACTGGCTTGGAGGGTCGAACCCAGCGGCGGGTTGCGACAACGTTGCCGAGTACTCCTCGTAGGGCAAGGAAGCTTGGCTAAGCTCGTCATCCCCGATCCTGCCGGTCACGTCATCCTACACCGCGTTGACCTGCTCCCCGGCGCGTTGCTCGGCGTCATCCGCGAGATCTTCCGGCGGTGAATAGAAACCCGCCGGACCGAAAGGAAAACGCCCTCGCATACGTCAACGTTGCGGGGGCGTTCCCTCACTATTCGATGGGTAAAGATCCGACCACGTCAAGCCAACGAGGCGGACTATTTTGCTAGCGCGGCGACCGGGACGGCTCGACGTTCGCGGGCGGTGTGATTGCGCTAGAACACGCTGTTGTAAACGCAGATGATCGCGGCTTCCCCGTTGAGCCAGGTGACGGTGCAGCCCGCGTAGTAGTACGGCCAGCCACCCTCCCACTCGATGCGCCCGAAGTGGTAGAGGCACGGTCCCTCACACGCCTGCGCGTATGCCGCCGTGATCCCGGACGTTGGAGTACCGAAGAGAATCAGCAGGGTCGCGAACAGATTCCGCGCGCGGCGGTTCCGGAGCAGGTTCATCATCGGGCCCCTCGGTCGTCTGGCGTGAAGGTGAGCGTAGTGCGGAAGGTGTGTGCTACGGCCTGGCCGTCGCGGAGTGCGGGCGTAAACTGTACCTCCCGCAACGCCGCTTCCGCCGCGGGTCCCACGCTTGGGTCGCGGCGAATCTCCCGCATCCGCTCACTGCCGTTACGCTCGCGCAGGACGATCCGAGTGGGGATGACGCCTTGTTCCTCCGTCGGTGTGAATGGTACAACGGCCGTGACGCGGCCGGTCTCGTCCACGGTCACGTCCACTGTGACGGACGCGCCCGCCGCACCCGGGTGGGTCGGCCAGTGCCGCTTGATGCTGGCTTGCATCGCGCCACGATCCGCAGGCATCGGCATGCGGTCGACCCCTTCCGTTCTGCGCAAATCTTGTGGGTTCATCGTCACAGCCAGCGGTCCGTTGCGGGGTGTCCCAGTCGGAAGCCTGGACGCAGATTCCCGGCCGTCACAAGCGGCTACAAATACCAACAAGCAGAACCAAAATCCGGCAATCCGTTGCCCCTGCATACGCCCCTGCCTTGTCATAGTGGAGGGCAAGACCCGTTGAGCGCACTCTAAGAACCGCTCCCTGCAAGCGCAAGATTTGCGACATTGGATAAGAAAGTGATGCGCGGGCGGGGATACGGCCCGGGGTGCGTCGGCCGGCGACACTCGCATCTCAGTGCCGTCGGATCCCGGTGAACCGGCGTTCCGTCGTCAACACCTTGAGCGAACCTCGCAGCGTGTCGCCGGCGACGTGCGCCCGGATCTCAAAGGGCACGATCCGGCGGCCCGTAAGAAGCACCTCCCGGCCGTTGATGGCGCCGGAAGCCTGGAGCTCGCCGCTTCCATGGATCTCGGCGGCGAGCGAGTCCCCACGCTGCGCGATCACCAGGTATCCGCTCTGCGACGGGCCCCTCGCGGTCTGCCAGTACAGGTCCCAGGTCCCCTGCACGTTCTCACGCGCCGTATCCTGATGCGCCGCCTGCGTCGTGGTCGGCAGGGCAAACGGGGGCCGGCGCCCGTTAGCCGCGCAGGCTGCGTCGACCGCGCGGACATCCGCGGTCTCGATGAACCGGGCGGCAATGCGACTGGCGCACTGAGGCATGCTGGGGACGTGGCCGACTCCCGCGAACACAACGTGACGCCCGTTGGGAATGCCCTCCAGAAGGGTCGCGCCCCAGTGTGGAGGGGTGACCGGATCGATGTCTCCGGTCAGGATGAGGACGGGCGCGGAGCTCCGCAGCGGCGGGGCCGGCGGCGCGACTGCTCCCGGAAGCCATTCGGCGCAGGAGGCCGCGAGGTTTCGCACCAGTGTGTCTCCCAGGAAGCCGCTCCGGGCGCGGCCGGATGCGCCCTCGACGCGGGGCAAATCCTCCGCGCATACGACGGAGAGGTACATCCCCAGGGCGATCTTCTGCGAAGCCGAGAACGCGGTCAGCAGGCCAGGAGCGACCCACTGGCTCACGTCGCCCCGCGCCGCCGCGCGCGCCGCCATG
>DASVVI010000443.1:0-17088 GCA_036386635.1 Longimicrobium sp. | reverse complement strand
AACCGGCTACGCGGGTCAGGAGGCGGTGCGGCTCCTGGCTAAGCACCAGGGGGCGACCCTCGCCCTCGCAAGCTCTCAGAGCGATGCGGGGGCGATGCTGTCCCGGGCGGTGCGCGGCGCTCCCGAGCTGGCGATGGTGCGGCTGGAGGATGCGGAGCTGGGCGGGTGCGACGTGGTCCTCTCCTGCCTTCCGCACGGCGAGTCCGCGCGCTGGGCGGAGCGGGCGCGCGAGGCCGGGGCGAAGGTGGTGGATCTCTCGGCCGACCTGCGCGTGCCGGACCGCGAGACGCCGGCGTGGGCGCGCGGGGCGGTGTACGGCCTCCCCGAGCTGCACCGCGAGCGGATCAGCGGGGCGGACGTGGTCGCCAACCCGGGGTGCTATCCCACGGCCGCGCTCCTGGCGCTGGCGCCTCTGCTCTGCGCGGGGAACGTCGCCGGGCCGGTGATCGTCAACGCGGCGTCGGGGGTTACGGGCGCCGGGCGCTCGCCCAAGCGCGAGTACCTCTTCGCCGAGGTGGCGGAGGACTTCCGGGCCTACGGTCTGGGCAACACGCACCGCCACCTCGCCGAGATGCGCGACCAGGCAGCGCGGATGAACGGCGGCACGGCGCCCGAGCTCGTCTTCACGCCCCACCTCCTCCCGGTGCGGCGCGGCATCCTGGAGACGATCTACGTCACCCTGGGCGAGCCGCTGGACGATCCGGCGGAGCTGTGGCGGTCCGCGTACGCCGCGGAGCCCTTTGTGGAGGTGATGGATCGGGCGCCCACGCTGGCGGACGTCGTCGGCAGCAACCGCGTCGCAATCGGGGTGACGCCGGTGGCCGGGGTCTCGGCGCCGATGCTGACGGTGGTGGCGGCGATCGACAACCTGGTCAAGGGCGCGGCAGGGCAGGCCATCCAGAACGTGAACCTGATGTTCGGTCTGGACGAGACGGAGGGGCTGCTTTGAGCGTCGCGGTCATCAAGCTGGGCGGCAACGAGGTGGACGACGCCGAGTGGCTGGCGCGGCTGGCCGATGCCGTCGCCGCGCGCGCGGGGCAGACGGTGCTGGTGCACGGCGGCGGCAAGGAGGTCACCG
Source organism: Longimicrobium sp. (assembly GCA_036386635.1). Taxonomy (GTDB): domain Bacteria; phylum Gemmatimonadota; class Gemmatimonadetes; order Longimicrobiales; family Longimicrobiaceae; genus Longimicrobium. The sequence goes on along the minus strand of DASVVI010000443.1, from coordinate 16,010 downwards.
CCCTGCAGCGCGCCCTCGGCGCCGAGCCCGAGTGGCGCGACGGCCTGCGCGTGACCAGCGACGAAGGGATGCGCGCCGTCGCCATGGTCCTCTCCGGGCTCGTCAACAAGCGGATCACCTCCGCGCTCCTCACGGCCGGCGTGGATGCGGTGGGGATCTCCGGCGAGGACGGTGCGCTGCTGGAGGCGGACGTGGCGCGCGGCGGGGCGATGGGGCGCATCGGCGAGGTGCGGCGGGTGCGGAGCGCGCTCCTCCACGGCCTCCTCGCGCAGGGGCTGGTGCCGGTGGTGTCGCCGGTGTCGCGCGGACCGGACGGGCGGGCCCTGAACGTCAACGCGGACGACGCGGCGGCGGCGGTGGCGGCGGCGATGGGGGCCGGCGAGCTCCTCTTCGTCTCCAACGTACCGGGCGTGCTGGCGGACGGCGCGGTGGTCGGCGCGATCGGCGCGGACGAGGTGGAGGCGCTGATCGCGGACGGCACGGCGGTGGGCGGGATGGCGCCCAAGCTCCGCGCGGCCGCGCGGGCGGCAGCGGGCGGGGTGGGACGGGTAAGGATCGGGGGGGTGGAGATGCTGGGCGACGAGGCCGCGGGGACCCGCGTGCACGCCGCCCGCACGGAAGCGGGGGCGACCCCGGAGGGAGCGTGGAGATGACCACAGCGGCGATGTCCACCGGCAGCAGCGCGCTCCTGGGCGTGTACCGTCCGGCGGGGCCCGTCTTCGTGTCCGGCGAGGGGTGCTGGCTGGTTTCCGAGGAGGGCGACCGCTTCCTGGACTTCACCAGCGGCATCGCGGTGAATGCCCTTGGCTACGGCGACTCCACGGTGGCCGACGCCATCCGCACCGCGCTGGACGCCGGGGTGATCCACACCTCGAACCTGTTCCGCACGCGCCCGGCCGGTGAGCTGGCGGAGTGGCTGGTGGAGCACTCGTTCGCGGACCGCGCCTTCTTCTGCAACTCCGGCGCGGAGGCCAACGAGGGCGCCCTCAAATTCGCGCGCCGCTGGGCCCGCGCCGAGGGCCACGAGAACCGCACGGACGTCATCGCATTGCGCGGCTCCTTTCACGGACGCACGATGGGCGCGCTCGCCGCGACCGACCGCCCCGCGTACCAGGCGCCCTTCCTCCCGCTGATGCCGGGGGTTCACTTCGCCTCGGTGGGCGACGTGGACGGCGTGCGGGCGCTGCTGGCCGGCGGGACGGTGGCCGCCGTCATCATCGAGCCGGTGCAGGTGGAGGGCGGCGTACTTCCCGTGCCGCCCGCCTTCCTCCAGGCGCTACGCACGATGTGCTACCAGGCCGGCGCGCTCCTGATCTTCGACGAGGTGCAGGTGGGGCTGGGCCGCACGGGTACGCTGTGGGCGCACGAGCAGACCGGCGTCACCCCCGACCTGATGACGCTGGCCAAGCCGCTGGCGGGCGGGCTGCCGATGGGCGCGGTGCTGCTGACCGAGCGGGTGGCGGCGGCGCTGCAGCCGGGGGACCACGGCACCACCTTTGGCGGCGGGCCGCTGGTGGCGAGCGCCGCTCTGGCCGCCTGCCGCAAGATCGGCGATGCGGAGTTCATGGCCGAGGTGCGGCGCAAGTCGCACGAACTGGCGAACGGCTTGGGCGCGCTGGCCCTCAGCAACCGCAAGGTCCGCGACGTTCGCGGCGCGGGGATGGTGTGGGGCGTGGAAGTGGAGGGCAGTGCCGCCGACGTAGTGGCGCGCGCCCTTGAAGCCGGTCTGCTGCTCTGCACCGCGGGCACGAACGTGGTGCGCATCCTCCCGCCGCTGGTGGTCTCGGACGACGAGCTGCGGCGCGGGATCGACATCCTGGACGAGGTGCTGTGATGAATACTGCAGTGCGCAGTGCCGAGTGCCCGGTGCCCACTGGGTACGGCCCGGTGGCGGTGCCCGACCAGGCCCAGGTAATCGTCCGTCCCGCGCTCCTTCCGGACGTGGCGCAGATCGAGGTGCTGATCAACGGCTTCGCGGACAAGCAGCTGATGCTGCACAAGACGACGGTGCAGCTCGCCCGCACCTTTCGCGAGTTCGTGGTTGCGCTGGACGGCTCCGGCAAGCTGCTGGGCTGCGCCGCCCTCCGCGTCTACACCCCGCAGCTCGCCGAGCTGGCCTCGCTGGCCGTCGCCGAGTCCGCGCACGGCATGGGCGTGGGCCGCAAGCTCGTCGCCGCCGTCGAGGAAGAGGCCGCGCGCCACGGCATCGGCACCGTCTTCGCCCTGACGCTGCAGGACGTCTTCTTCCACAAGCAGGGCTACCGCACCGTTCCCAAGGAGATGTTCCCCCTCAAGGTCTGGGCGGACTGCCGCGGCTGCGCCAAGCTCGAGAAGTGCGATGAGATCGCGGTGGTGAAAGAACTGTAAGTGCGTTAGTGCGTGAGTGCGTTAGTGCGCTTGCAACCCGTCATTGTCATCCTGAGTCATCCACCAGCCTGCGGCTGACCCGGGGGGATGAAAGTCGCCGGAGACCGGCGCAAGCGGTTGTCGGAGGCCATTTTAGCCCCTCCTGTACCGCTGGTGCCTCGGCGCGACTTTCTATTCAGGGAGCCCGCCCGACGACGGCGCAACCCGGAGGCCCGCGGCGACCGAAGGATCTAGCCGGCGAAGCAGGAGGACGGCGGCGCACCACGAACCCCTCGGCACGCGCAGTAGATCCTTCACTCCGCGCCACAGGACGGAGTAAGGCAAAGACCCGCGAGGCGCGTCGCTCAGGATGACAAAAGTGGAGTGAGCACGAATGCACGCCACCGCCCCTCCCCCAGGTTGTTTTGGGGGAGGGGCAGCGAGGAACGAGCGGGGAGGGGGCCCGTGCCACTACGCACTAACGCACTAACGCACTAACGCACTAACGCACTAACGCACCCAAAACAGAACTCGCCCGAGCTTACCCATACAGGAGACCGCCCCAATGCCCAAGCAAACCATCGTCCTCGCCTACTCCGGCGGACTCGACACCTCCATCATCGTGCCCTGGCTGCGCGAGAACTACGACGCCGAAGTCATCTGCGTGGCGGGCGACGTGGGGCAGGGGGACGAGCTGGAAGGCGTGCACGCCAAGGCGATCGCGTCCGGGGCGAAGGAGTGCTTCATCGAGGACCTGCGCGAGGAGTTCCTCACCGGGTTCGTGTGGCCGACGCTCCGCGCGGGGGCCATCTACAATCGCAAGTACCTCCTGGGCACCTCGATGGCGCGCCCCATCATCGCGCAGCGGCAGGTGGCGGTGGCGCAGAAGATCGGCGCGACCGTCCTCTCGCACGGCTGCACGGGGAAGGGGAACGACCAGGTGCGCTTCGAGCTCACCTACGCCGCCCTGGCGCCGGAGATGAAGGTGATCGCCCCGTGGCGCGAGTGGAACATCCGCTCGCGTGAGGACGCGCTGGACTACGCGGCGCTGCACAACGTCGCCGTGACGGCCACGCGCGAGAAGATCTACTCCCGCGACCGCAACATCTGGCACGTGAGCCACGAGGGCGGCCCGCTGGAGGACCCCAACTACGAGCCGACCGAGGACCTCTTCCTCCTCACGCGCTCGCCCGAGGACGCGCCCGCCAAGGCCGAGTACGTCACGATCACCTTCGAGGCCGGCGATCCCGTGGCCGTCGACGGCGAGGCGCTGTCGCCGGTGGCGCTGCTGGAGCGGCTCAACGAGATCGGCGGGCTGCACGGCGTGGGGCGCATCGACCTGGTGGAGGACCGGCTAGTGGGGATGAAGAGCCGCGGCGTCTACGAGACCCCGGGCGGCACCCTGCTGTACGCCGCGCACTCGGAGCTGGAGCAGATGGTGCTGGACCGCCGCACGCTGGCGCTCAAGGATGCGCTCGCCCCGCGCTACGCGGACCTGGTGTACGAGGGGCGCTGGTGGACGACGGAGCGCGCGGCCATGGACGCGCTTGTGGACGTGACGCAGCAGCGCGTGACGGGCGACGTGCGCCTGAAGCTGTACCGGGGCACGCACACCATCGCGGGCCGCACCTCGCCCTACTCGCTGTACGACGAGCGCTTCGTCACCTTTGGCGAGGACGACGTCTACAACCAGGCGGACGCGGCGGGCTTCATCCGCCTCTACGGCCTTCCCATGCGCGTCGCCGCGCTGAAGGAGCAGCAGACGCCCGCGCCGCCGCTCGGCATCACGCGGCTGGCGGGGGATCTGGCGGCGGACTGAACGGATAGTGCGTGAGTGCGTGAGTGCGCTGCCCGCTCACGAGACCCACGCACTGACGCACTAACGCACTAACGCACTTCTGTCGAGGCATCGATGATCGCATCCGCCACCCACCCCGACCCCACGCCGAAGCCCAAGCTCTGGGGCGGCCGCTTCGCCGCGGAGCCGGCGCCGGAGATGGACCGGCTGAACCGCTCCCTTCCCGTGGACCTCCGCCTGTGGCGCGAGGACGTGGCGGGGAGCCAGGCGTGGGCCTCGGCCATCGCCGCGGCGGGGGTCATCACCCACGCGGAGTGGCTGCGGCTGCAGGCGGGACTGGATGCGGTCGCCGCCCGTCTGGAGGGGTGGTCCGCCGACGACTGGCGCGGCGCGCACGACGAGGACGTGCACTCGCTCGTCGAGCGCCTCCTGTACGAGGAGGCCGGCGACGTGGCCGGGAAGCTCCACACCGGCCGCTCGCGCAACGACCAGGTCGCCACCGACTCTCGCCTCTGGGCGATGGGCGCGGTGGCGCGGCTGGACGCGGCCGTGCGCGAGCTCCAGCGCGCGTTGCTGGAGCAGGCGGAGGCGCATCGCGGCACCGTGATGCCGTCGTACACGCACATGCAGCGCGCGCAGCCGGTCTCGGCGGCGCACTGGTTCCTGTCGCACGCGTGGCCGCTCGCGCGCGACCGCGAGCGGCTGGGGCAGGCGCGCGACCGCGTGGCCGTCCTGCCGCTGGGGTCGGGTGCCATCGCCGGGTGCCCGTTTCCCGTGGACCGCGTGCTCCTCAAGGAAACGCTCGGCTTCCACGCCGTCTCGCCCAATTCCATCGATGCGGTGGCGGACCGCGACTGGGTGGCGGAGCTGCTGTTCGTGGGCGCCGCCGTCGGCATGCACCTGTCGCGGCTGGCCGAGGACCTGGTGGTGTTCGGGTCGCAGGAGTGGGGCTTCGTGCGCTTCTCCGACCGCTTCAGCACCGGCTCGTCGCTGATGCCGCAGAAGCGCAACCCGGACGCCATGGAGCTGGCGCGCGGCAAGGCGGGGCGCCTCATCGGCAACCTGACCGGCATCCTCACCGTGCTGAAGGGGCTTCCCTCCGGCTACAACAAGGACCTGCAGGAAGATAAGGAAGCGCTCTTCGACACCTTCGACACCCTCGAAGCGCTCCTCCCGGCCGTCGCGGGCACGGTGCGCACGCTGGAGCTGAACGCCGAGCGCTGCGCCGCCGCCGTCGATGCCGGCATGCTCGCCACCGATCTGGCCGACTTCCTGGTCCGCCGCGGGATGCCCTTCCGCGAGGCCCATGGCGCCGTCGGCCGCCTTGTGCGCACCGCCGAGGAGACGGGGTGCTCCGTGGACGAGCTGGACCGTGCAATCTTCGTCGAGGTGTCGCCGCACTTCGCGGACGCGGACTTCGCGCACCTCTTCTCCCCCGCCGCCTCGCTCGCCGCCCGCGCCGGCATCGGCGGCACCGCGCCCGACGCCGTGCGCGAGCAGATCGCGGCACTTCGCGCGCAGCTCTGAAGCGAGGGCAGACGAAAAAAGCGGGAGCCCCGGACCATCCGGGGCTCCCGCTTTTCGTTACCCGCCGGCCTGCGTTCCGTGCAGGCTGGGACAGCTCACGGCGCCCTGCTGCGGCGCGACGGCGCCGGTGTGGGAGCCGAGCGTCTTGAGGTACTCCAGCAGGGCGAGCCGCGCCTCCTCGGGAAGGTCGGTGCCGTACTCGTGGCCCGTGTTCGCGTTGCCCACCACCTTTGTGTCGAACGTGCTGGACCCCGGCTGCGCCGTGGTGACGTACCCTACCTTCGCCGGGTCGTACTCGGCGTGGCCCACGGGGAAGCTCCGGCTACGGCGCGACGCCGGTAGCAGCAGCTCGTACAGGTTGGGCACGGAGCCGTTGTGGAGGTACGGCGCCGTCGCCCACACGCCACGCAGCGGGCGGGTCCCGTACATCCCGGTCGTGCGCCACACCACCACGCTATCGGGTATCCCGTTCATCTCCGCCTGCTGTGACGCCGGCACCTTGCACGTCCGGTACGCCTGCGTCTTGAGCGCCTGAAGCACGGGTGCGACGGAGTCCGTGAACCTTCCGTTGCCGAGCGGCGTCGCGAAGTTGACCGCGCGCATGGAGTCGGTGCCGACCACCGCGATCGGATAGCAGGGGTCGCCGGCCGGCTTCTCGGCGTGGCAGCCCGCGCAGCGCTGGCCGAACAGACCCGCGCCCTGGCTCGCTCTCGCCGCGTCGATCGCGGGAAAGGCGGACGGCCAGCGCGGCTCCGGAAGGAGGCGCGCCAGCTTTTCGAGCTGGTGGATGTGGACCGGATTCAGCGTGGAGCGCATCGAGCGCTTGTCGTACACGGCGCCCACGCCCAGCGCCTGCCCCAGGTTGCGCTCCATCACGGAGTTGGTGTTGGCGTCCCAGTGCAGCCACGCCTGCTGCCCGAATCCCCACAGGTGCGGATAGCTGACGGGCGCGTTCGTAGGCACGGCCCTCTGGGGATAAAGCCGGTTGCGCGCCACGCCGAACGCGTCCACCCGCCCCGGGCCGTCCGGCGGTCCCGACCCGCCCTTTTCGCCGCTGAGCCCGACAAGGGTGGCCACGCGGTCGCGAAGCAGCCGCGCGACGACGATCGCCTCGGCCAGCGATCCCGAAAGGGCTCTGCTTGCGGGCGGCGCCAGGCTCTGCAGCACCTCGGACTCGCGTGCGTCCAGCGACTCCCTGAAGCGGGACTCCGCCCTTCCAGCTTCCACGTGCGAATACCGGGCGCGGAGCTGCTGGTTGGCGGGGTGCGTGCTGTCGAACGGAACCTTTTCGAGGTCTACGGCGGGAAAGCGGCTCGCATCGGCGCGGAGCTCCTCTTCCAGCGCCGCGAGGAAAGCCTCCTCCTGCGGCGTCACGGTGTCATCCGAAAGCGACTGGAGCGCCCCGGCGGCCGCGGGATCGCGGCTCCGCGGCAGGCGAAACGTCTCCGGTCCCGCCTTCGGGGCAGGCAGCCTCAACTGGTCATAGATGAACCGCAGCAGCGCCTTCGGATGCCGGATCGTATACCGGATGTTCCCGGCGAGCGCCGCCTTGAATCCGTCCGCGTCGAACCGGCTCGGGCCTCCGTCGATGCGGATGCGTTTCCCCTGGTACGTGACCTCGTTCACGTGGCACGCGGAGCAGTTGAAGCCGAGCATCTGCACGCCGAGAAAGCGCGTGTCCACCGTTGGTCCCGCGGTGACGCCGACCGGAAGGCGGTACGCGTTCGTGGGATCGGCGATCAGGCCGAACCGCTCCGGGTTTTCCAGGAACGGGCGTCCCGTGCTGGAATCGCGGAGGGCCCGCACCCAATCCAGCGGAATGACCTCGCTGCCTTCCGTCAGGTGGTAGAACGCCTCCCGCTCCTGCGCCGACAGCGGACGCGGCTCCGTCGAGCTGGGGATGTCCTTTGTACCCGCCTTCGGCTCCTGGGCCTTGCGATCGCAGCCGGCCAGCAGCGCCATGATGCCCACACCAACCACGGGTAACCAGCACGATTTCGGCACCATGACGCGACTCCCGATCCGGGTTGAGAGGCCGTTCGCTCGTGACCTCCTGTAACATCGCGCGCTCTAAAAGACGCGTCTGGTGCGCACGTTGGTCTCGATTCAGCCCGAATGCAAGCATTTTATTCCGTTGCGTCCGCCTGTTATGTGTCCGCAACGGGAACGTATGGCGGACGTTCGCGGACGGTTCCGCCGGTAAAGCGTCTCGTGGCGGCGGTTCGGCGCGCGTGAGATTTGCACTCCCGCGCGTCTCGAACTTCGCCACACCGCAATCCGTCCAGACCATGACGAACCCTCGCGCCATCCTCCCCGACCCACGACTCACGGCGCGGATCCTACGTACCGCGCCGCTCCTGTACACGGAGGGCGCGGACGCCGAGCTGGACCGGCCGGCGCACGTGCGCGCGGGCTCGGGGATCGCGTGGGTGGGCGAGCGGCTGGCGGTGGTGCAGGATGATGCCGCCTTCCTCGCGCTTGTCGATCCCGCCACCATGGAGGTGCGGGCGATCGCGCTGGAGGCATCGGAGGGCGGAGTGCGCCAGTTCGACGAGGAGCGGGGCAACAAGCACCTCAAGGCGGACCTGGAGGCGTGCGTTACCGTGCCGCACGACGGCGCCGAGGTGCTCCTCGCATTCGGCTCCGGCTCGACCGGGAAGCGCGAGCGCGTGCTCGTAGCGCGCCGCCTGAACACCGCCGAACCCGCGGTGAAGATGGTGGATGCGTCGTCGCTCTACGCCCTGCTTCGCGCCGAGCGCCGCTTCAGCGGGAGCGAGATGAACATCGAGGGCGCGGCGCTGGTCGGGAGCGTGGTGCGCCTCTTCAACCGAGGCAACGGCGCCGCGCGCGACGGGTACCATCCGGTGGACGCATCGTGCGACCTCCCGCTCGCCGCGCTCCTCGCGTACCTGGGCGACCCATCCGGCCCGCCGCCGTCCCCGGAAAACGTCGTCCAGCACCACCTCGACGCCATCGACACCCTCCGCCTGGGCTTCACCGACGCGACGGCGCGCGGCGGCACCGTGTACTTCAGCGCCGCCGCGGAGGACTCGCCCGACGCCACCCGCGACGGTCGCGTGGCAGGCTCGGTGCTCGGTGTTCTGGACGATGAGGGAGGCCGCTGGACGCTGCTCGTGGACGCCGCGGGCGCGCCCTTTGACGGCAAGGTGGAGGGAATCGCGTTCTGGCGCGACCACACCTACCGCCTCTGGGCCGTCGTCGACGCCGACGATCCCCAGCGCCCATCGGAGCTGTGCGAGATCGAGCTGATCGGCGATTGGCCGGCGTAAAAAACAGAGGCCGCCCGAAGGCGGCCTCGCGCCCGGTCGCCGAAGCAATCCAGGGGGATAGGCACTACCACGACAGCAGTGGCAGCGCGTCAACCTCGCGGAAGTGCGCGTCCTTGGTCGCGACTGCGAGCTCGTGCTGCTGCGCCAGGGCGGCGATCCAGATGTCGTTTTCGGGAATCGGCTTCCCTCGCCGCTGCAACGTGCCCCTGATCCCGCCGTAGTGTCGCGCGGTTCCAGGTCGCACGGTAGGAGGTTGCTGCGAGAGGCGAACTCCTCAGCCTTCGCCATCTGGGCTTCGCGCCGGGCCGACACCTCAGCACCGTGGAACAGCTCCCCCATCACAGTCGCGGGGACGTAAACCTGCTCGGCCGCCGTCACCAGGCTCTGAGCGGCCTGACTTCCCCTGAGCAGGTCGATGACGAAGTTGGAATCGAGGAGGATCTTACCGACCATCGGGATCTACCTTCCAACCCTCCAGATCGACCCTCTCACATCCTTCTTCGATCGCCCTGCTGATCTCGTCCGCCTCTTCATCGGTCCAGATCCCGGCGAACCGCAGCAAATCGTTCCCTGGCTTCAACCCGATCGGTTCCCCGCTGATCTGGCGGATGTAGCCCAGCACTCGATCCCGTTCCGCGGGAGTGAGTGCCGCCAGTCGCTCGTGGATCTCCTTCTCCTGCGTCGTCATCCCCATCCCCCCAGTTGCAAGTCTCCTCGCGCAAACCCATCCTGAAGGGAAGATACCGCGCAGATGCGACACGGGTTCCCGGCTCACCAGCACTGCCCAACGGCGAGCCGTTTACTTACCACGACAGCAGGGGAAGCGCGTCGACCTCGCGGAAGTGCGCGTCCTTGGTCGCGACGGCGAGCTCGTGCTGCTGCGCCAGGGCGGCGATCCAGATATCGTTGTCGGGGATGAGCCGGCCGCGGAGCCTGAGGGTCCCCTTGATTCCGCCGTAGTGGCGCGCGGTTTCCAGGTCACAGGGGAGGAGTTTTCTGCGGGCTGCGAATTCCTCGGCCTCCGCCATTCTGGCTTCGCGGCGATGCGATATTTTGGCGCCATGGAACAGCTCACCCATCGCGGTCGCGGGGACGAACACCTCCTCGGCGGCGGCCAACAGGCCTTCCGCAGCCCGATCCCCCTTGAACAGGTCGATGATGAAGTTGGAGTCGAGGAGGATTTTACCAACCATCTGGATTCACCTTCTCACACCCGTCTTCGATCGCCCTGCTGATCTCATCCGCCTCTTCCTCGGTCCAGATCCCCGCGAACCGCAACAGGTTGCGCCCCGGTTCCCCCCGGCGCGGTTCGCCGCTCAGCTCCCGGACGTAATCCAGCACCCGATCCTGTTCTTCGGGAGTGAGTGCCGCCAGCCGCTCCTGGATCTCCTTCTCTCGTGGTGCCATCCCCACCCCAGGTTTCAAGTCGCGTCACGCAAACGATCGTAAAACGAGATACCGCGCGAAGCGAAACTGGTTCCCGGCTCACCAGCACTGGTCGGCGGCGAGGAAGGTGCCGGCGGCGGCTTCGTCGAGAGGGGGGGAGAAGAGGTAGCCCTGGGCGTACTGGCAGCCCAGGCGGCGCAGGTCGGCGAGGGTGTCTTCGCGCTCCACGCCTTCGGTGACGACGGCGACGCCCAGGGCATGCGCCATGGCCACGATGGTGCGCACCAGGTGCGGGCTCTCGGCCCCGGCGTCGGGGCCCAGGAAGGAGCGGTCGATCTTGATGGCGTCCAGCGGGATGCGGTGCAGGTACGAGAGCGACGAGTACCCCGTGCCGAAGTCGTCCAGGTAGAGCTGCACCCCGAACTCCTTGAGGCGGCGCATCGTCTCCGCGACTTCGGCGGTGAGCTGGAGGACGATGCTTTCGGTGATCTCCAGCTTCAGCGTGCCCGGCGCGATCCCGGAGCGGCGCAGCGCCTCGCCCACCCGCGCCGCCACGTCGGAATGCGTGAACTGGCGGGCGGAGAGGTTGACCGCCATCGTCAGCCGCTCGCAGCCCGGGCGGTCCTGCCAGCGCCGCAACGTCGCGCACGCCTGCTCCAACACGTACAGCCCCAGCGGAAGGATCAGCCCCGTCTCCTCGGCCAGGGGGATGAAGACGTCGGGGAGAACCGTGCCGCGCTCCGGGTGCACCCACCGCACCAGCGCCTCGAAGCCCGCGATGCGCCCCGTCTCCAGCGACACCACCGGCTGGTAGTGGACAGTGAGCTCGTCGCGTTCCAGGGCACGGCGCAGGTCGCCCTCCAGGCGCAGGCGGTCCATCGCGTGGCCGTGCATCTCCAGGTCGAACACCTGGTACTGGCCCTGGTCGCGATCCTTGGCGCGGTACATGGCGATGGCGGCGTCGCGCAGCACGTCCTCGGACTTGGCGTAGCCGGTCATCGACAGCGCGATCCCCACGCTGGCACCCGTGAACACCTCGCCGCCGGCAAGGTGGAAGGGAGCCGAGAGCGCCGCCTGCACGCCCTGCGCTACACGGACGGCATCGGCCACGCCCTCGGCCCCGTCCAGAAGGATGGCGAACTCGTCGCCGGCCATGCGCGCGAGCATGGAGTCGGGGCGGATGCACTCGCGGATCCGCTCGGCCACGGCGCAGAGCAGCTCGTCGCCCGCCTCGCGGCCCATGCCGTCGTTGACGCGCTTGAAGCGGTCCAGCCCCGCCACCATCACCGCGAACGCGCCGTCGCCGCGCTGCGCGCGCTCCACGGCCAGGTCCAGGCGGTGGATCAGGAGGCCGCGGTTGGGGAGACCGGTGAGCTGGTCGTAGAAGGCGTTGTGGAGGAGCTTGCGCTCCAGCGCCTTGCGCTGGGTGAGGTCTTCGCAGCAGGTGACGAGGCCGGCCGGGCGCCCGCGCGAGTCCAGCACCACGTCCGAGCGCAGAAGCACGGGGAAGGGGGTACCGTCCTTGCGCAGGTTCACCGTCTCGCGGCTCCAGCTCACCACGCCGTCCGTCTCGCGGGCCTGGAAGGGCTGATGGCGGTCCTGCGGGGCGAAGATGCGCGCGTGCTTCCCGCGCAGCTCCTCGACGGTGTAGCCGTGGATGCGCGCCTCCGCCGGGTTGGTGTAGAGGATGCGCCCTTCCAGGTCGGTGATGGTGATGCCCACCTGCATCGTCTCCACCGCCTTCTCCAGCACGCGCAGCGACATCCGCCCGCGCGCGGTCCCCAGCGCCCCCACGAAGCCGGCGGCCGCGCGCTCCATCCCCGCGCCGGGCAGGGCGTGCGCGATCAGCTCCGCTACGCCCGCAAGCGTCGAGACGTCGTCGTCGGTCCAGGTGCGCGGGCGCGAGTCCACCACGCACAGCGAGCCCGCCGTGTCGCCGTCTGCCGCGCGCACAGGGACGCCCAGGTAGCCGCCCTCGCCCAGCCACAGGCCCGGGTCCTCGTCCACGTACTCGTGCGTGCGCGCGTCGGTGATGCGCAGCGGGCGCCCCTCGGCCACCACGTGCCCGCACAGCGTGCGCGCCAGCGGGGCCTCGCGGCGGGTGCGCCACGCGTCGTCGTCGCCGGTGCCCGCGGACACGGTCGTGCCGTCCGCCAGCGTGAGGAAGGCGGCGGGTGCCTCCACCAGGCGGGTAGCGAGGCGTACCAGGCGCGCGAGGTCGGCGCCGGGAATGACCGTTCGGGATGGGGAGGCGAGGCTCACGGGCGCTCGGCGGCCAGAGTGTCGCCGCTGGTGCGGCGTGCGGTCGTGCGGGGCAGATGTGCGGGACAGGGATAGTAATACGCCCTAAACCGCTCCGGAAGTGTCATGAGTCACATCATCGCCCCCGATGCATGTTCGTGACGCACTTCCCGCTCCCATCGTCACGAATCCGCTCTGAATAGGCCAGCGCGAATCGGACTGAACGCGGCTCATATCGATTTGGCGCTGACGGGGGGGCATCGTCCTGCGCAACAACGTGTTAAGGCGCGGCGAGCGGCTCCCCCTTTGCCTCACGCGGAGGCGCGGAGACGCGAAGAGAGCTCGCGTCCCGCGCCCGCGTATGGAGGTGCGCTACTGGCGGCAGGGGGCGTTGGGGTCCTGCTTCGGACCGTCCACCACCAGGCGCGCGGGGCGGTTCGCCACGGCGAACGCAATGTCGCGGACGAAGCCGGCCACGCGCGCCAGCCCGTCGTAGTCGATGTACTGCGGCTCGTCGCCAACCTGGTGGTAATCCACGTGGTAGCCGCGCGAGAAGTAGGTGATGGGGATGCCGTAGCGCGCGTACATGAAGTGGTCGCTGCGGCAATAGCGGTTCAGCGGATGACGGGGCGCGTCGAAGGAGTAGTCGATCGACATCCGCTCGGCGCGTGCGGCGTTCAGCGAATCGATGGCGGCGCCGAGCTGTGTGGAGAGGCGGCGCGACCCGATGAGCTGGATGTAGCGCGGCCCTCCGCCCCGGATGTCCTCCGCCCGGCCGCGCCCCACCATGTCCATGTTCAGCGCCGCCACGATGGAGCCGAGCGGCACGGTGGGGTGGTCGGTGAAGTGCAGCGACCCGTACAGCCCCGCCTCCTCCGCGGTGTGCGATACGAAGAGGATCGAACGACGCGGCCGCGGCGCGGAAGCCATCGCTTCCGCGATCTCCAGCAGCGCGACGGTGCCGCTGCCGTCGTCGTCCGCGCCATTGAAGACGGAGTCGAGGCGCGTGCCGCCGTGCGCCCGGCGCATGCTGTCCGCCAGCGCGCGGATGCGGGACGCCTGCGCTGGCGTGGGACTGCCTGTGGGATCGTTGGCGCCCTGGGGGCGCATCACGCGGTTGTAGGCGCGCACGGAGTCGTGGTCCAGCGGCACCGCCGCGCGCCCCACGTGGTCGTTGTGCGCGCTCACCACCACGTACTCGTTGCGCAGCCGCGGGTCGCTCCCGCGCAGCACGGCGACGACGTTGCGCGAGGGTGCCTCCATCGGCCGGGGCGCGAAGGAGAAGGCCCCGGTGACCGTGCGCCCCGCCGCACCTGGCCGCAGCCCGGCCGGCGCCGCGCCCAGCATGCGCTCCGCAACGGCCGCCGTCACCAGCATCCCCGGCGCGCCCGTCGCGGGAGCCGCCGCGGGATCGACGAGCTCGGACTGCTCCGCCTGCACGTATTCCAGGATCGACGGCGGTGAGATGTCCAGCGATGCGATGGCGACGGCGGCGGCGGCGGGGTACGGGTTGGTGCTCTGCGTGCGCCAGAAGCGGTACTCGCCCCGCCCGTCCGCCCCGGCCGGCGGAAGGAGGACGACGACCTTGCCGCGCGACTGCGCCTCGGGGATCATCTCGCCCCCGATCCGCCCGCCGAACACCACCTGCGTGCCCCGCGCGGCCAGGGTTGGGGCGAAGGGGAAGACGTCCTCCGTGGTGGGCAGAGGCGCCCAATCGGTCCACAGGCGCAGCGCGGAGCCATCCACCGAGAGCGCAGCGCCGGGGTTCAGCCCTTTGCGCACCAGCGGGATCGTCTGGAAAAAGGTGCCGTTGTCGCCCATCGGTTCCAGCCCCGCTCGGCGCAGCTCGGCGGCGATGAACTCGGTAGCCATCACGTTGCCGCGCTCGCCGGACTGGCGCCCCTTCATGGAGTCGTCGGCCAGCACGTACAGCCGCGTGCGGGCGTCCTCCACGCGGATGGGTCCGGCGGTGGGGCGAGCGGCGTGGGTGCGCGGCCCGTCCTGCGCGGCGAGCGGCGCGGCGGTGATCGTGGCCAGGGCCAGGAGCTGTGCGATGCGAAGCTGGGTCACGACACGTATCGGTTCGGGGTGTGGAGGGAAAAGCATCACACAGAGGGCACAGAGGGAACTACAAGCCAGGGAGAACGTCCTTTTGCTGTTCTCTCTGTGGCTCTGTGTCTCTGTGTGAGCCCTGCCGTTTTCTTTGGCGAGTCACTCGCCGGTGTTCTTCTTTGCTCGGGTGCTCTTTCGTGCGGGTGCTTTCTTCGCGGTCTTGCGAGGGCGCACCTCGGCGGTGACTTCGACCGACGCGCTCAGCGCCGGTTGCGAACGGCGCGCGGCCCGCTCGACGACTTCGCGCGCTTCCACCAGGAGCGCCTCCATCCGCAGCAGTATCCCCTGCAGCTCCGCCGCCTCGCCGGGAGGAAGGTGCTCCGTGTCTTCCTGCTGGTGGAAGACGAGAACGTCGACCAGCCCCATGGTGGCGAGGCGGGTGAGCACGTTGCGGTCGGGCTGCTCCTCGCCGCTCTCCCAGCGGCGCACCGTCTCCTCGCCGCCCTCCAGGCCGAGCTGCTCCGCCAGCGACGCCTGGCTCAGCCTCAGCCGCCCGCGAATCCCGCGGATCATCTGCCCGATCAGGTGCTTGGGAAGGAGTCTGAGGTTCATGGCTTCGCCTGCCGGCTGATGGGGATTCGCGCGTCCTAGCCTCGACGGACGCAAGCGGGGGGCCGGAGCGCGGCCACGTTCCCGGTACGTGGCGGCAGGGTGCGTCGCCGGGGAGGGCACGGGCAGCCACGCGGGGCGGCCCCTACGAAGGATTGGGTTGCGGCGCGCGGGGATCGCGTGGGGGGCGAGGGCGGGCAGACACGCAGGTCTGCCCCTACCGGTATCGGCGTGCGTGGGCGGGCATCCGGGTGGCGGCGGGCACGGGCGCGATAAATCGCGCCCCCTACGGGTTCTGTGCCGTTTCGCCCCCTCCCTCGATAACGGCGAGGGCGGAGCCCTCTCCTGTTATCGGGAGAGGGGGCAGCGAGGAACGAGCGGGGGTGAGGGCCTCTCTACCCCAGCACCCGCCGCGCCGCGCGCTCCAGCACGTCCACCGCCACCGGCAGCGCGTCCTCGCAGAGGTCGAAGCGGGGAGAGTGGTGCGGGTGGACGGCGCCGCGGACCTCGTTGCGGGCGCCCACGAAGAAGTAGCATCCAGGAACGCGCAGCAGGAACTCGCCGAAGTCCTCGGAGGCCATCGTGCGCACGTCCGGATCGGTGCGCACGCGCCCGGCGCCGACCACTTCCTCGGCGGCCAGGCGCACGGCTTCGGCGAGGGCGGGGTCGTTGATGGTGGGCGGGGTGTCCTGCACGTAGTCGAAGCTGTACTCGGCGCCGAGCGCGGAGCAGATGCCGGCCACCACGCGCTCGATGCGGCG
>DASVVI010000442.1:0-6642 GCA_036386635.1 Longimicrobium sp. | reverse complement strand
GGTAGTACGGCTTCAGCGCCTGGTCCTCGATCCACAGGTCCAGCTCGTCGCGCCGGCCGATCTTGTACTCCAGCAGCCCGATGTACTCCGAGAGGACCAGGTGGTCCTCCGCCGCGAGCTCGCCGGGGCGCAGCAGCCTGCGCAGCCACTCCCAGTGCCGCTTCGTCCAGTTCTTCCCCTCGCGGTACACCCGGTCGCGGCGCGCCAGGAACTTGAGCACGCTGTGACGCGTCTGCAGGATCTCCTTCTGGAAGCGCTCGCGGCAGCGGACCACGTCGCGCACCCGTTCCTCCGCCTCGCTCGGCACGCGCACCACGACCAGCTCCCCCGCACGGTACAGCCGGCCCAGCTCGCTCGCATCGTACCGGTCGTGCTTGCGCTGCTTCCCGCGACGCTGCGGAATCAGCGACGGCGCGATCACCTGGCACGCGTATCCCCACTCCTTCATCGACCGCTGGATCACGAACCCCGCTCCACTCGCCTCGTAGCAGGCGCGGATCTCACCCTGCTCCGCTTGCCGCGCGAGGAAGCGCCGCAGCTTCGCGGGATCGTTGGGCAGGCGCGTGACCTCCTTGGGCCGCTCCGCGGCACCCACGTACACCGCGATCGTGATCGAGTCCTTGTGTACATCCATCCCGAGCCAGATAATCTGATGCATAGGGCTGGTCTCCTGTCCGAATGCGGCCTCGGCCGCATGTGGCTCTGATGCTCCTGCGTTCGCACGGGGATCATTAATCCACGTTGAACCAGGGGGCCAGCCCTTCCATTTATTCTACGGGATCTGTGCGTAAGGGCGAGGGTCGATGCCTCGCGAAGGGCGGGCGCGATGAATCGCGCCCCTACCACGGATGCCGTGGCAGGGGCGGAGTGCACCCTTTCCCCCGCTTGCGGGGGAGAGGGCCGGGGAGAGGGGGAGCCCGCGCGTTTCGACGTCCGGGGGGAGGGGGCCCTCTACGGCTTCGGCGCGGCCGCCGTGGCCGGCTCCGTGCGGCCGGTGCGGGCGGCCTGGGCGGCGGCGGGGTCCGTCACGTCGCCGTGGGCCTGCTGCACCGCCTTGTCGCGGGCCGCGCGCACACCCTCGCGCTCGAAGCGGTTCACCCACTGGAGGACGTCGGCGGGCGGGGTGTACTGGGGCTTCTTGCGCGACTGCGGCTCGCCGCGCTCCAGGCCAGCCAAAAAGGGCTCGTACTTGGAGCCGGGGTGCCAGAGTACCCAGTCGTCGAAGCCCACGTCGTACACGCCCTGCTTCTGTTGGCGGATCTGGTCGGGGCCGTACGTCTGGTGGTTGCGACCCAGCCAGGTGGCCGAGAACGCCTGCAGCCACGGCATCACTCGCGCCGGGCGAACCCCCGCCTCCTGCAGCCGGTCGTTGCGCAGGCGCGCCATCCCCGCGGACTTGAAGAGCACGTCGTACGGCATCAGGTCCGGCCGGCGCACCCCCGGCAGGTGCGTGGGGAAGTAGTGAGACGGGTACATCATGGGAAGAACGTGGTCCGCCGTGGCCGCCACCGTCTCCCACTGCTGCCCGATGTTCACGTCGCCCGCCTCGTTGGGCACCAGGCCGAAGACGTCCGCCGTGACGGTGACGCCCAGGGGGTGGAGGCGGCGCTTGGCCTCGTTGAGGAAGGCCGCGATGGCGTCCGCGCGGGCGCCGCGAGCCTTCGGGTGCACCTGCGGCGGCAGGCTGCGGTACGGCTCGGCGAAGCGAACGTAGTCGAACTGGATCTCGTTGAAGCCGGCGCGCGCCACCTCCTCCGCAATGTCCAGGTTGTAGTCCCACACGTTCTCGTCCCAGGGGCTCACCCAGGTGTTCCCCGCTTTGTCCACCCAGAGCGCCCCGCCCGCCCGCTTCACGGACCAGTCCGGCCGCGCCTTGCTGAGGACCGGGTCCTTGAAGACGACGATGCGCGCGATCGTCCAGATCTTGTGCGCCCTCATCGAGTCCATCAGCGCGGGGAGGTTGCGGATGGCGACCTCGCCCGGCTGCGCGAGCTGCCTCGGAAGCTCCAGCGCCGTCTGGTAGCGGATCCCCTTCTCGTCCTTGACGTCGATCACGAAGGCGTTGATCTCCGTCTCGTCCGCCATCTTGAGGAGCTTGGGAAGGCGCGCGCGCGACCCCGCCGCGTAGGCGTTGATGTACAGGCCGCGGATGATGGGCGGCGCTTTGCCCCGGACCGCCTCGTTGCCGACCGTGCTGCGGTCGTCGCCGGGCGCGGCGGCGGCGCGGCCGGTGTCCGTCGCCGCCTTTGCCTCGCCCCCCGCGGTTTTCCCCTTGTCCGCCGCGCCGCCCGCCTTGTCGCCGCACGCGGCCCACAGCGGAAGGGCGCAGAGGAGGGCGAGCGGAAGCCTGGTCTTCATGGCAGTGTGCATCGTCTGAGGGTTCCGTCCGTTGATGTTCAGGGTGCCGCGGCGGACCATACGTTGTTGGCGCGGTTCACGTCCGGCAAGGTGCCTGCTGGGTCGACTTCGACGCGTACCGGCGCGGCGCCCAACGGGAGGGTAAAGGTCGCGGTGCGGGTGCGCGCGCCGGTCCAGCTCTCCAGCGGGATGTCGACGCTGGCCGATGCGCCGCCCTCGCCGGTGGCGGTCACGCGGATCGGCGCGGGGATGTCGCCCAGGTCCGTGATCGTCACCTCGACGCCGCCGTCCACGGCACGCACCGCGCCCACGGCGAAGTCCAGCGTCCCCGTCTCGAACCACCAGGGATAGAAGAACCAGTCCAGATCGCGCCCGGCCACGCGCTCGAACGTGTTGAAGAAGTCCCACGGGTACGGGTGCTTGAACATCCACTCGGTGGCGTACGTGCGCATGGCGCGGTCGAACGTCTCCGCGCCGACGACGCCGCGCAGCGCCACCAGCATCGTCCCCGGCTTGCTGTACGCCGCCACCGTGCGAGCCCCGTACGGCGAGACGAGGTCGGTGTGGCGCATGAGCGGCACCTCGTTGTCGCGCCCGGCCACGCGGAGGTACGCGTCGCGGGTCTCGTCGTGCGCGCGCGTGCCGGGGATGAACGCCTCCCGCGCCTCGTCTTCGTGGAAGGTCGTCAGCCCCTCGTCCATCCACGCGAACGACGCCTCGTCCGAGCCCACCATCATCGGGAACCACTCGTGCGCCAGCTCGTGCGCGATGACGCTGTGCAGGTCGGCGCGCTCGCGGGCTCGCGGGATGAACACGAGCATCGGGTACTCCATCCCGCCGATCGGCCCCTCCGCAACGGTGGCCTGCGGGTACGCATACGGCACCAGCCGCTCGCTGAAGAATCCGATCGAGTGCTGCCCGAACCTAGCCGCCTCGTCCCAGTGCGGCGCGCCGGCGCGGTAGAGCGCGTGCACGAGCACCGTCCGCCTCGCCGCCGACGTGCGCGCGGCGTCCCACAGGTAGCGGTCGGATGCGGCGAAGGCGAAGTCGCGCACGTTCTCCGCACGGAAGCGCCAGGTGAGGCGGCTGCCGGTGCGCGTGGCGCGTCCGGCAGCGCGTTCCGCCTCGGTCACCACGCGCACGATGCTGTCCGTGGTGGCGGCGCGGGCCAGGCGGGCCGCGGCCTCGGGGGTCAGCACCTCACCGGGGTTCTGCAGGACGCCGGTTGCGCCCACCAGGTGCCCGGCGGGGAGGGTGATGGCGACGTCGAAGTCGCCGTACTCCAGGTAGAACTCGCCGTCGCCCAGGTACGGCGTGGCGTCCCAGCCGACCACGTCGTCGAATGTGGCGACCTGCGGATACCACTGCGCCACGTTGAAGGCCCGCCCGCCCAGCGCGTCCTCGTACGCCGTGCGGAACGTCCCCGCCGGCGGGATGCGGTAGCTCCACTCGATCTCCAGCACCGTGCTGTCGCCGGTCGCAACCGGGCGCGGAAGCGTCAGCCGCGCCAGGGTGCCCGCCACCTCGTACCCGGCCGCCGGGGTGCGCACCGGCGTCACCACGCCGATCTGCCCCGCGGCGACGGGCCGCAGCTCGCGTCCCTGCACCGCCACTCGCCCCAGCGTCACCCCGCCCGTCGGCGCGACGATGACGCGGTTCCGGCGCGCGGTCTCGGTGAAGATGTTCTGGTACAGGTTCAGCACGATCGAGGTGAGCGCCCGGGGCGAGCGGTTGCGGTACACGATGCGCTCGCGGCCGCGCAGCTCCGCGCTCGCCGGGTTCAGCTCGGCCTCGATGCGGTACGACACCGCCTGCTGCCAGTAGCGCGTGCCGGGCTGCCCCGTCGCGGTGCGCGTCCCCGCCTGCAGCGCCTGGCGGTAGCCCTGCGTGGTGGGCACGGCGCGCAGGATGGGGCGGGTGATGGTGTCGCGCGGCGCGGGCTCCGCGGCGCGGCGTCCGCCCGGCGCGCACGCCGATGCGAGGAGCAGAATGATTGCGGCTGTCTTGTGCACGTACGGTTCTCCGGGTTGTGGTGCGCCGGGGAATGTACGGCGGCGAGGAGTAACGGGGAACCGCAGGCAGCGTACGCGTAGGTTATGGGCGAGGAACCGGCGCGGGCGCACGCCCACTTTTTTGTCATCCTGAGCGACGCGCCTCACCGTCCTCTCCCCGTCTCCGCACTCTGGCGCGTAGCGAAGGATCTACTGCGCGTGGCGCGAGGCCCGACGTCGCACGCCATTCTCCTGCCTCGCCGGCTAGATCCTTCGGTCGCCGCAGGGAGTCCGAAGCGCGCCGCCGACATCCAGGCCGGCGGCTCCCTCAGGATGACAAGAGGGGGGGTGGCGGCTATGTTTGCAGCCCCCGCGCTACTGTTTTCGACGAGGATGTGATCGATGAAACTGGACCTCAGCGGCGTGTTCGCGCCGGCCACGACACCCTTCGACCCGGTGACGGGCGATGCCGATTTGGTGTCGCTGCGCGCCAATGTCCGCGCGTGGATGGAGGCGCCGCTCTCGGGCGTCGTGCTCTTTGGCTCCACGGGCGAGGGGCCGCTGCTGGACGAGGACGAGCGCGCGCGCCTCACCGCCGGCGTGCGCGGGGTGCTCGACGCAGGGCGCCTCCTCCTGGCCGGCACCGGCGCCGAATCCACCCGCGCCACCCTGCGGATGACCCGCGCCGTCGCCGCGGAGGGCGCGGACGCGGTGCTCGTGCAGCCGCCCGGCTACTACCGCCCGCTCCTTACCCCCGAGGCGTTGCGCGACCACTACCTGGCCGTGGCCGAGGGGTCGCCGGTGCCGGTGATCCTGTACCAGGTGCCGCCCCGCTTCAGCGGCGCCGAGCTCCCCGCCGGCCTGGTGGGCGAGCTGGCCAAGCATCCCAACATCGTGGGGATCAAGGACTCGCACGGCGACCTGCGCACGCTGGGCGCGCTGGTGGAGGCGTGCGGCAAGCGGTGCCAGGTGCTGGCCGGCAGCGGCGCCATCCTCTACGCCGCGCTGGAAATGGGCGCGGTGGGCGGCATCCTTGCCATCTCACTCCTCGCTCCCGCCGAGTGCGCCGATCTCGCGCGCGCCTTCACCGAGGGCCGCCTGGGCGACGCGGGCCGCCTGCAGGAGCGCCTCGCCCCACTCCATCGCGCCGTCGTGGCCGAGCTGGGCGTACCCGGCATGAAGGCCGCGCTGGAGCTGCTCGGGATGCACGGCGGCCCCCTGCGCGCGCCGCTCAAGCCGCTCAGGAGCAAGGACCGAGAACGCGTCCGCGAAGCGCTCCAGGCGGCGGGGCTGGGCGCGGCCGCGCTCTCCTGACCGAACGAACAACAAGCCTCACACAGAGCCACAGAGGGGTAAGGCGAGAAGGACAGAAAGAGGTTCTCTGTGCCTTCGCCGTCCACTCTGTGCTCTCTGTGTGAGGCTTTTCCCGTGGGCCTGTTTCGTGCCTCCGCCGCCCGGCTCGTGTTTCTGATACCCGAGCCGCGTGGTGCATGAAAGGGGCGATCTGGTTTCTGGTGGTGGGCGTCCTCCTGGTCGCCATGGCGCTCTCGCGGTCGATCGTGGCCCGGCTGCCGCTCTCCACCGCGATGCTCTACCTGGCGGCGGGATTCGCGCTGGGGCCGTACGGCGCGGGGCTCCTGAGCCTGGACGTGTACGAGCAGTCGGCCATGTGGGAGCGCGTCACCGAGATCGCGATACTGGTGTCGCTCTTCGCGGCCGGGCTCAAGCTGCGCACGCCGCTGCACGACGGCCGCTGGATCCTCCCCGTGCGACTCGCCACCCTCTCCATGAGCATCACGGTGGGGCTGGTGACGGTGCTGGGGGTGTTCGCGATGGGGCTGCCCGTGGGGGCGGCGGTCCTGCTGGGCGCCATCCTCGCCCCCACCGACCCCGTGCTCGCCTCCGACGTGCAGGTGACGCACGCCGCCGACCGCGACCGCCTGCGCTTCGGGCTCACCGGCGAGGCCGGCCTCAACGACGGCAGCGCCTTCCCCTTCGTGATGCTGGGGCTGGGTCTCCTGGGGCTGCACGAGATGGGGGATATGGGGTGGCGCTGGTTCGCGGTGGACCTGGTGTGGGCCGTCGTCTCCGGGCTCGCGGTGGGCGCCGTACTGGGGACCCTGGTCGGGCGCCTCGTGCTGCACCTGCGCAGGGTGCACCGCGAGGCGGTGGGACTGGACGACTTCCTGGCGCTCGGTCTAATCGCCTTCGCCTACGGGACGGCGCTCCTGGTGCACGGCTACGGTTTCCTGGCCGTCTTCGCGGCGGGGCTCGCGCTGCGCCGCATCGAGCG
>DASVVI010000441.1:0-3293 GCA_036386635.1 Longimicrobium sp. | reverse complement strand
GTGAAGGGGTCGATCAGGACGAAGCTCCCCGTCTCACGATTGATGCGGTACGGATCGAAGCAGAGGGGCGACGCGGTGGTGATCTCCACCCGCCCGATGTCGTTGGTGCCCAGCGTGTCCACCCGCTCGCGGTGCATCGTGTCCACGTCGATGCGGTACACCAGCTTCGTGACGCGCGCCCGCACGGTGCGCGTGGTGTGGCGCAGGAGGTAGGGCACGGCGGTGTCGAGCGGGGTGTCGCCCATCCAGCAGAGCGTAGCGTCACACTCGGTGGCGACAACGGGGTGGTTCATGCGCCGCACGAGCATGTCGCCGCGCCCGGCATCGACCTCGTCCTCCAGCGTCACCACCACCGAGTCGCCCGGGCCGGCCTCGGCCACGGGTCCGTCGAAGGTGCCCACCGACCGCACGCGCGAACGGGTGCCGGCGGGGAGGATGGACACCTCCTCGCCCGGCGAAACCGTGCCCGACGCCACGCGTCCCGCCAGCCCGCGCCCGCCGGAGCGCACCACGTACTGGATGGGGAAGCGGAAGTCGATCCGGTTCCGCCCCGCGCCGACATGCGCGTTCTCCAGCTGGTGGAGGAGGGTGGGCCCGTCGTACCACGGAGCGCGGTCGCTGGGCACCGCCACGTTGTCGCCGTGCAGCGCGGAGACGGGGACGAAGGAGAGGCTCCCGATCTCCAGCCGCTGCGCGAAGTCGCGGTACTCGGCCACGATCCTGTCGAAGGTCCCCGCGTCCCAGTCCACGGTGTCCATCTTGTTGACGGCCACCACCACGTGCGGAATGCCCAGCAGCGACGCGATGAAGCCGTGCCGCCGCGACTGGGGCAGCACGCCGCGCCCCGCATCCACCAGCACCACCGCCAGGTCCGCGGTGGAGGCGCCGGTGACCATGTTGCGGGTGTACTGCACGTGGCCGGGGGTGTCCGCGATGATGAACTTGCGGCGCGGCGTGGCGAAGTAGCGGTACGCGACGTCGATGGTGATCCCCTGCTCCCGCTCCGCGCGCAGGCCGTCGGTGAGGAGCGACAGGTCCACCCCGCCGCCGCCGCGCCGCCGGGTGGCGCGCTCCACGGCTTCGAGCTGGTCCTCGGGCACGGACCCCGTGTCCAGCAGGAGCCGGCCGATGAGGGTGCTCTTGCCGTCGTCCACGCTTCCCGCCGTGGTCAGCCGCAGGAGCTCCGTCTCAGTCTCGTTCATCACCGATTGCCGCACGGACGCGTTGGAGGAAATGATCTCACGCAGAGGCGCAGAGACGAGGTAGAGACAAAACGAGAACAGATCGTCCTAAATGAAAGAACGATCGGGCGGGTTCCCTGTGCCGCCTCCTCCTCTGTGACTCTCCCTGCGTCTCTGCGCCTCTGCGTGAGACGTCCGTTGCGGCCTTCGCGCGCACCGGGATCATGGATCAGGCTCAGAAGTACCCCTGGCGCTTGCGGTCTTCGAGGGCGGCCTCGGAGCGGTGGTCGTCCGCGCGCCCGCCGCGCTCGCCCACGCGCAGCCCGGCGATCTCGGCGATCACCTCGTCCACGGTGGATGCGGCGGACTCCATGGCGCCGGTGCAGGTGGCATCGCCCACGGTGCGGAAGCGCACCTGCCGCTCCTCGTAGCGCTCACCAGCGAGCAGCGGCACCCACGGCGTGCGCGCCAGAAGCTGCCCGTTGCGCGCCACCACCGCGCGCCGGTGGGCGAAGTAGAGCGAAGGGAGCTCGATCCGCTCGCGCGCAATGTACCGCCAGATGTCCATCTCGGTCCAGTTGCTGAGCGGAAAGACGCGGAAGTGCTCCCCCGGGTGCCGGTGCGCGTTGAACAGGCTCCAGATCTCCGGGCGCTGGTTCTGCGGGTTCCACTGCCCGAAGCGGTCGCGGTGCGAGAAGAAGCGCTCCTTGGCCCGCGCCTTCTCCTCGTCGCGCCGCGCGCCGCCCAGCGCCGCGTCCGCCTTCAGCTCGGCGATGGCGTCCAGCAGCGTGACGCTCTGCAGCGAGTTGCGGCTGGCCCCGGGCCCCGTCTCGTCCACGCAGCGTCCGCGGTCGATGGAGTCCTGCACCGTGCGGACGATCAGCTCCACCCCCGTTTCGCGCGCCAGCCGGTCGCGGAACTCCAGCGCCTCCGGAAAGTTGTGCCCCGTGTCCACGTGCAGCAGGGGGAACGGGATGGGGCCGGGCCAGAACGCCTTCCGCGCCAGCCGCACCAGCACCGTGGAGTCCTTGCCGCCGGAGAAGAGGAGGACGGGGCGCTCGAACTCCGCCGCCGCCTCGCGCAGCACGTAGACGGCCTCGCTCTCCAGCGCGTCCAGGTGGCTGGCGCGGTGGAGGCGCGGCACGCCTTCGGAGGCTGCGGGCGCTTCGGCTTCAGGGACGGTCGTGGGCGCCATGCGTCGTCTGGAGCAGGTCGGCGGGTTGCGGGGAGCGGCGTGGGCGCCGTGCGTTTCGAACCAACGTCGCGCACCCGCGCCGCCGGAGCAACCCCCCGGCCGCGCGTGGCGGGTTGCGCATCCGCGGGCGGAGCGGTCTTGTTATGCGGAGGTGCACGCCCGCCCGGCCCTGCACCGCGCACCCTCACCAGGCCCATTCTTGAGCGCCCCCAGCCCAACGCAGTCCCAGCCGCTGATCCACATCTACGCCGACGAGTCGTGCCTGGGCAACCAGTTCAAGGACAGGGCGCGTCCCGGCGGCGCTGCCGGGCTGGTGGAGTTCTTCCACCCCGAGCGCGGCTGGGTGCGGCGCGACTTCTGGCTTTCGGAGCCGGACACCACCAACAACCGGATGGCCATCCGCAGCGCCATCCTACCGCTGGCGGCGCTCAAGGCCGCGTCGCGCGTGGTGTTCACCACCGACAGCCGCTACCTGGTGGACGGGATGACGCAGTGGGTGCACGGGTGGGCCGCCCGCGGCTGGACGCGCAAGACGGGCGAGATCGAGAACCTGGAGCAGTGGAAGGAGCTGCTGCGCACGGCGGGGCACCACAAGATCATGTGGCGCTGGGTGAAGGGCCACGCCGGCCATCCGCAGAACGAGTACGCCAACGACCTCGCCATCCGCGCCGCCACCAGGCAGCTCAACAGCGGCGGCCTGGTGGCTTCCGGCTTCGACGACTGGATCGCGAAGCAGCAGGAACGCGACAAGTTCCTCGACTTCTTCGCCATCCCCCCGGACGAGGACGGCTTCAAGCCCGCGCGCGCCCTGCCGCGGGGCTGAAGGATTCGGGCACGAGCGAGAGGGGGTGCGGAGCAGCTCGCTCCGCACCCCCTCGCTCCTCACCCCGTGGCGAACGGACGCCCCGTCAGCAGGA
>DASVVI010000440.1:0-3847 GCA_036386635.1 Longimicrobium sp. | reverse complement strand
CGCGTGAACGCCCCCGACTTCCACCGCATCCGCCTCACCCTCCACTACGACGGGCGCGAGTTCCACGGCTGGCAGGTGCAGCCGGGGCAGCGCACGGTGCAGGGCGAGATCGAGCGCGTCCTCACCCGCCTGCTGGACCGCCCGGCGCAGGTGGTGGGGTCCGGCCGCACCGACCGCGGAGTGCACGCCACCGGGCAGGTGGCCGCCTGCGACGTCCCGCTCAAGTGGACGCCGCACGCCCTTCGCCGCGCCCTCAACGCGCTGCTGCCCGGCGACGTGTGGGTGGCCGAGGCCGACTCCGCGCGCCCCGGCTTCCACCCGCGCTACGACGCCGCGGCCCGTTCGTACCTGTACCGCGTGGGCCTCTCGCCCGAGGCCGACTCTCCCTTTCGCTCGCCCTGGTGTTGGCCGCTCGCCCGCCCCGTGGATCTGGGCGCAATGGAGCGCGCGGCTGAGGCCATCGTGGGCGAGCACTCCTTTCTGCGCTTCGCCAAGGCGGGGCAGGAGGAGCGCGGCGACCGCTGCATCGTGAGCGAGGCGCGCTGGGAGCCGTGGGAGGGGGTGGGGCTCAAGTTCCACGTGACCGCCAACCGCTTCCTCCACCACATGGTGCGCTACCTGGTGGGGACGCTGGTGGACATCGGGCTCGGGGAGCGCCCGGAAGGGGACATGGCCGCGCTCCTTGAGCAGCGCGAGGGGCTGGAGACCTCGCCCCCGGCGCCGCCGGAAGGGCTCTTCCTCGCCGCCGTCAGCTATCCACCGAACGCGGGGGCGGAGCGCAGGCCGCGCGGGCCCCGCCTGGTCCCGTCCTAGAAGAAGGCCCATGGCATCCGACCGCTACTCCAATCCACTGACCGAGCGCTACGCCTCGGCCGAGATGAGCCTGATCTTCTCGCCGCGGTTCAAGTTCGGCACATGGCGGCGGCTCTGGCTGGCGCTGGCGGAGGCGGAGAAGGAGCTGGGCCTCCCCATCCCCGACGATGCGATCGAGGCGCTGCGGGCCAACCTGGACAACGTGGACACGAATCGCGCGGCCGAGCTGGAGCGCGAGCTGCGCCACGACGTGATGGCGCACGTGCACCACCTGGGCGAGCAGGCGCCGGCCGCGCGCGCCATCATCCACCTGGGCGCCACCAGCGCGTACGTGGGCGACAACACGGACCTGATCCAGCACCGCGAGGCGCTGAAGCTGGTGCGCGCGCGGCTCGTGGCCACCGTAGCGGCGCTGGCGGATTTCGCGCGCGAGCACCGGTCGCTGGCGACGCTGGGCTTCACGCACTTCCAGCCGGCGCAGCCCACCACGGTCGGCAAGCGCGCCACGCTCTGGATCCAGGACCTGCTGCTGGACCTGGAAGAGGTGGAGTTCCGCCTGGACACCCTGCGCTTTCGCGGCGTGCGCGGCACCACTGGGACGCAGGCGTCGTTCATGGACCTGTTCGAGGGCGACGGCGAGCGGGTGGAGCGCCTCAACCGCCTGGTGGCGCGGAAGATGGGGTTCGACAAGGTGTACGGCGTCACGGGGCAGACGTACACGCGCAAAACCGACGCATCGTGCCTGGCTACGCTGGCGGGGATCGCGGAGAGCGCCTCGAAGTTCGCCAACGACATGCGGCTGCTGGGGCACCTCAAGGAGGTGGAGGAGCCGTTCGAGGAGCACCAGATCGGCTCGTCGGCCATGCCCTACAAGCGCAACCCGATGCGCAGCGAGCGGATCAACGCGCTGGCCCGCCACGTCATCGTCCTGTCGCTGGACCCCGCCTTCACCGCCGCATCGCAGTGGTTCGAGCGCACGCTGGACGACTCGGCCAACAAGCGCATCGCCGTCCCCGAGGCGTACCTGGGGACGGACTCGGTGCTCCTGCTGATGCACAACGTGGCCGGCGGGATGGTGGTGCACCCCGAGATGATCCGCCGCCGCCTGATGGAGGAGCTTCCCTTCATGGCGACGGAGAACCTGATGATGCGCGCCGCCAAGCGCGGCGGCGACCGCCAGGAGCTGCACGAGCGAGTCCGCAGGCACTCCGTCGCGGCCGGCCACCGCATCAAGGCCGAGGGCCTCTCCAACGACCTCCTGGACCGCATCGCCGCCGACGATGCGTTCGGCGTAACGCGCGAGGAGCTGGAGGAGGACCTGCGCCCGGAGCTGTACGTGGGCCGCGCGCCGGAGCAGGTGGACGAGTTCCTGGCGGAGTGGGTGGAGCCGGTGCTGGCGCGGTATCCTGAGGCGGTGAGCGGGGCGGTGCCGGAGCTGCGGGTGTAGGGCCCTCACCCCCCGGCCCCCCTCTCCCGATAACAGGAGAGGCTGGCTGCAATGCCCCCGTTTGTTGTACCACCCGTTATGGGAGTGTGGTGGGAGCTAGTCCTGTCTCTGTCTTGCTGTTCACACTGGGATGGTGAGGGCGGAGCGCCGTAGGCGCGGAGCCCTCACCATCCCACGCCGCGGCGAACTCCGCCGGGGTCCGGTACTTCAACGAGCTGTGCGGGCGCTCGTGGTTGTGCTTCAACCGGTGCTTCTCCGTCAGCACCTGCGCCTCGATCAGCGTACGGAAGACCTCGCGGTCCAGGAACTCCGCTCGCAGCCGGCTGTTGAAGCTCTCCGAGTAGCCGTTCTCCCACGGGCTGCTCCGCTCGATGTACATCGTCTCTATCCCCGCAGCGGCGAGCCACTCCTTCACGGCCCCCGCAGTGAACTCGGAGCCGTTGTCGCTCCGGATCGCACCTGGCTCCCCGTGGATCTGCACCAGCTCGGCGAGTACCCGCACCACGCTCTTCGCCGTCATGCTCCGCCCCACCTCGATCCGCAGGCACAGCCGCGTGAACTCGTCCACCACGCCCAGGAACTTCAACTTCCGCCCGTCGCTGGTCTCGTCGTGCACGAAGTCGTACGTCCACACGTGGTTCGGGTGCTCCGCACGCCGGACCGAGCACGCGTTCGCGCTCGTGCCCGAACGCTCCTTCTTCCGCACCGGCCGCACCACCTTCAGCCCGGCATCCTTCCACAGCCGGTGCACTCGCTTCACGTTCACCGCCACGCCCTCTTTCCTCAGCAACGCCCAGATGAAGCGGTAGCCGTACGCCGGGTTCTCCGCCGCGAGCTGCCTCATCCGCTCCATCAGCTCGCCGTCGCGCTCTGCCCTGCGACCGACCCACCGCTGGGTCGACCTTGCCTGCTTCAGCGCTCTGCACGCCCGGCGCTCGGAGATTCCCAGCACCTGCTGAACGTGCGCGACCGCGGCACGCCTCCGCTCCGGGCTCAGTAGTTTCCCCGCGCCACCTCCCGCAACACGCTGATGTCCAGGGCCTGCTCCGCAACCACCTGTTCAGCCGACGGTTCTCTTCCTCCAACTCCTTCAGCCGCGTCACGGCATCGACCTGGACCCCCGTGTACTCTCCGCGCCAGCGGTAGAACGTCGACTCGCCGATCCCCAGGTGCCTCGCCACCTCCGGGATGCTCTTGCCCGTGCCCAACAGCGCCTCGGCCTCGCGCAGCATCCCGACGATCTGCGTCGCCGTATGCCTCGTCTTCTTCATGAGTCCTCCTTGCCCTATACTGGGCTGTGTGGACTCCCATTCTAAGTGGATCAGTTTACGGGGGGCAGGCCATGGCGCCTCTGTTATCGAGAGAGGGGGGAGTTGTCGGCCCGCGTCGGCAAGGTGCGGCGCGCGGGAGGGCACGGGCGGCCACGCGGGGCCGCCCCTACGGATTTTGCGTGCGACGGCAGGGGGCGAGGCGCGCGGGGGGGGTGGGCAGACACGCAGGTCTGCCCCTACGGATTTGGGCGTGCGCCGGCGGGCGACAGTGCGGCGCCGGGGCACGGACGCGATGAATCGCGCCCCTACCGGATTT
>DASVVI010000439.1:0-1995 GCA_036386635.1 Longimicrobium sp. | reverse complement strand
ACGATGGAGCTCTGGCGCTGGTTCACCGAGGTGGTGGCGGGGCGTCCGGTGCGGCGCACGGTGAGCGTGGTGCTCCTGCCCGGCGCGCAGCTCGCCATCCCGGTGCGCTTCGTCTTCGACTCCGCCGTCCCCGTGCGGTGGACGGGGCCCGAGCTGAAGGCCGAGCAGAGCACGGTGGCGGTGGAGACGGTGGAGCTGGCACACCACGGATTCCTGGTGGAGGGCCCCTGATGCCCCTGTACGTGCACGAGGTGGACGCCACGGTGGACCCGCTCCCCCCGCCCTCCAGCGGCGGCGCCGTCCTGGGCCCCGCGCAGTTCGCGGCGCTCGTTGACGCGGTGGTGCGCGAGCTGGCGCGGCGCGAGCGCGACTCGGCGTCGCTGCGGGCGGAGACGCGCATCACCGGCACCAACCGCCCCGCGGGAGGGTGAGCGATGGACACGCACCTCACCATCACCGTGCTGGACGCGGACGCCATCGACCCGCCGCGGCTCCCGGAGCGCATCGAGGCGCAGTACAACCCCAGCGAGCTGTCGCTGGAAAAGGGCGCGCAGATCGGCGAGCACACCATCCCCGGGCTGGACAGCGGGCTCCTGCAGTTCGTGGGCGGGCAGACGCAGAAGCTGAGCGTGGAGCTGACGCTGGACCAGGCGTCGGCGCCGGCGGGGCAGCCGGACAAGGGGGTGGAGCGGCGCATGGAGGCGCTCTACCAGCTGGTGAAGGTGCAGCCGCGCACCCACGCCGCGCCGCGCGTGCGGGTGAGCTGGGGCCCCGGCTTCTCCTTCAAGGGGATCGCGGAGTCGGTCACTCGCAAGACCACGCTCTTCGACCGCGACGGGCGCCCCCTGCGCGCGGTGGTCACGCTGGTCTTCCGCGAGTACCGCACCCTGCAGGAGCAGCTGGAGGAGCTCAACCTCCAGTCGCCCGACCGCACCAAGGTGACCGTGCTGCGCGCGGGCGACCGGCTGGACGCCCTGGCCGCGCGCGAGTACGGCACCCCCGAGGCCTGGCGCGCGCTGGCCGCCGCCAACGGGCTCGAAGACCCGCGCGACGCGGTGCCGGGGATGGAGCTGCGCATTCCCCCGGCGGACGCGCTGGGGCTGCGGGGGCGGCTGTGACCGCGCCGTCGCTGGCCTCGCTGGGGACGGACTTCTACGTCCCCGCCTGGGAGGTGAAGGTGGGCGGGCGCCCCATCGACCGCCAGGCCGTGCGCGACGTGCTCTCGGTGAGCTACACCGACGCGCTGGAGAGCGTGGACGCCTTCACCCTGGAGATCAGCAACTGGGACGAGGAGGCGCGCACCACCAAGTACAGCGAGGGCGACCTCTTCGCGCCGGGGCAGCGGGTCGAGCTGAAGCTGGGGTACCTGGACGCCGGGCTGGTGCCCATGCTGACCGGCGAGATCACCTCGCTGCAGCCCAAGTTCCCCGCGGACGGCCCGCCCACCCTCACGGTGCGGGGGCTCAGCATCCTCCACCGCCTGCGCACGGAGGCGCGCTCGCAGGCGTACGAGGAGAAAAAGGACTCGGAGATCGCCCGCGAAATCGCGCAGCGGGTGGGGGTGGAGATCGAGACCAGCAAGCAGGCGGAGGCGAAGGAGCTGCGCCACCCCTACCTGCTCCAGGACAACAAGCAGGACATCGTCTTCCTGCTGCAGCGCGCCCGGCGCATCGGCTACCGGCTGACGGCGGGGGAGCGCGACGACGGCACCCCCTTCCTCCTCTTCGCCCCGCCGCCCGCTGGCCCGGAGACGCCCTTCCGGCTGCACTGGGGAAGCTCGCTCCTCTCC
This sequence comes from Longimicrobium sp., assembly GCA_036386635.1. Classification (GTDB taxonomy): domain Bacteria; phylum Gemmatimonadota; class Gemmatimonadetes; order Longimicrobiales; family Longimicrobiaceae; genus Longimicrobium. The sequence goes on along the minus strand of DASVVI010000439.1, from coordinate 206 downwards.
TTCGACCCCACCCTCACCACGGCCAACCAGGTGGGCTCGGTGACGGTGCGGGCGTGGCACCCCACGGAGAAGCGGCTGATCACGGCCACGGTGCGGCGCGACGAGCTGGGGGGCGGCGAGCCGTTCCTGGAAGCGTTCAACGAGCGGCAGGAGGTGATCGCCGACCGCCCGGTGGCCAGCGAGGCCGAGGCGCGCACCCTGGCGCT
>DASVVI010000438.1:0-1592 GCA_036386635.1 Longimicrobium sp. | reverse complement strand
CCGCCCCCGCGACGATCCTCACAGCAGGGGCAGACGCACGCTAAACGCCCCTCCCCCAGCAGTTTGGGGGAGGGGCAGCGAGGAACGAGCGGGGAGGGGGCCCTGGGCCCCCCGCCGCCCCCTCACCCCGCATCCATCCCGTACCGCAGCAGCTTCCGGTACAGCGTCGACGGATCGATCCCCAGCACCTCGGCGGCGCGGGTCTTGTTGCCGCTCTCGGAGTGGAGGACCCAGTGGATGTAGGCGCGCTCGATGATCTCCAGCGTCGGGTTGGGCGGAAGGGCGGCGGAGACGAGGGGCTGCGGGGCGCGCTCCGTGATGCGCGTGGGGAGCGCCGAGACCTGGATCTCGCCGTCGGCGGTGAGGACGGCGGCGCGCTCCAGGGCGTTCTCCAGCTCGCGCACGTTGCCGGGCCAGTCGTACGACGCCAGCGCGTCGACCGCCTCCTGCGAAAGCCGCGGCGTCTCCTTGCCGCGCCCGCCCGCGAACCGCTCCAGGAAGAAGGAGGCGAGCAGCGGCACGTCCTCGCCGCGGTCGCGCAGCGGAGGGAGGTGGACGGTGATGACGTTGAGGCGGTAGTACAGGTCGCTGCGGAAGCCGCCGCGGCGGATCTCCTCCTCCAGGTCGCGATTGGTTGCGGCCACGATGCGAACATCCACCGGCACCGCCTCCGTCGCGCCGACGGGGATCACCTCGCGCTCCTGAAGGACGCGCAGGAGCTTGACCTGCGTTGCGGGCGACATCTCGCCCACCTCGTCCATGAAGAAGGTGCCACCCTTCGCCGCCACGAAGAGGCCCTGCTTGTCGCGGTGCGCGCCGGTGAAGGAGCCCTTGGTGTGGCCGAAGAGCTCGCTCTCCAGCAGGCTCTCGGGAAGGGCGCCGCAGTTGATGGAGACGAACGGCCCGTCCGCGCGGCCGGAGATCTCATGAATGTACTTGGCGAGCACCTCCTTGCCCGCGCCGCTCTCCCCCGTTACGAGAATGGTGGAGTCCGTGGGTGCGGCGGTCTCGGCCGTCTTGAGCACGTCCAGGAAGCGCTTGCTGCGGCCGATGGGGCGCGCGGAATCGCCCCGGTCGCGGCGGCGGATCTCGGTCTTGAGCGCCTGGTTCTCGCGCTTGAGCTGCCGGCTCTCCGCCGCCCGCCGGCAGATGGCGACCATCTCGTCGTTGGCGAAGGGCTTCTGGATGTAGTAGAACGCCCCCTCGTTGACCGCGCGGATCGCCGTCTGGAGCGACGCCTGCGCCGTCATCAGGATCACCGGGAGCGACGGGTCCAGCTCCTTCGCGGCCAGCAGCACCTCCAGCCCGCCCACGTTGGGCATCCGCACGTCGCTCAGCACCACGTCCGGGCGCAGCTCCTCCATCTTCGCCACCCCCTGCTGCCCCCCCACGGCGGTCTCCACCTGGAAGCCCTCCCGGCGCAGGAGGATGCGGAGGGTGTCGAGGATGGCGGTTTCGTCGTCGATGACGAGGATTTTCGTGGCGTCGGACATGGTGGGGAAGTCCTTAGTGCTAAGTGCTAAGTGCTGAACGGGAAGTGCGTGAGTGCGTGAGTGCGTTCCACTTAGGACTCAGGACTTAGCACTTAGCAC
>DASVVI010000437.1:0-2124 GCA_036386635.1 Longimicrobium sp. | reverse complement strand
ACGGCGTGTCACCCCCTCTCTTTGTCATCCTGAGGGAGCGACAAAGGTGTTCAAACGCACTAACGCACTCACGCACTCACGCACCCCCTGGCCGCGGCGAATCCCCGCAGCCACGCTCAAAACTTCTCAGCAACCCAATGCCCCCCACGTCCCGCCCCGGAGACCCCGCCATCACCGCCGAGCTGGTGGCGGAGCACAAGCTCTCGCCCGAGGAGTACGAGCTGATCCTGGGCATCCTCGAGCGCGAGCCCAAGTACACGGAGCTGGGGGTGTTCAGCGCCATGTGGAGCGAGCACTGCGGCTACAAGAACAGCCGCCCGCTCCTCAAGAAGCTCCCTACCCAGGCGCCCTGGGTGCTGCAGGGACCCGGTGAGAACGCCGGCGTCATCGACGTGGGCGACGGGCTAGCGGTCGCGTTCAAGATCGAGTCGCACAACCACCCCTCCGCCGTAGAGCCGTACCAGGGCGCGGCGACCGGCGTCGGGGGCATCCTGCGCGACGTATTCACCATGGGCGCGCGCCCCATCGCCATGCTCAACTCCCTCCGCTTCGGCGAGCTGGATGGCGCGGAGGGCGACCGCGTGCGCTACCTGATGTCCGGCGTGGTGAAGGGGATCGGCGACTACGGCAACTGCGTGGGCATCCCCACGGTGGCGGGCGAGGTGTACTTCGACGGCGCGTACGAGGGAAATCCGCTCGTCAACGCCATGTGCGTCGGGCTGATGAAGGCGGACGAGCTGATCCGCGGCGTGGCCGAGGGCGTGGGGAATCCCATCATGGCCGTGGGCGCCCGCACCGGGCGCGACGGCATCCACGGCGCCACCTTTGCCTCCGCCGAACTGAGCGAGGAGGCCGAGGCCAAGCGCCCCATGGTGCAGGTGGGCGACCCCTTCACCGAAAAGCTCCTGCTTGAAGCGTCGCTGGAGCTGATCCGCTCCGGCCACATCGTCGGCATCCAGGACATGGGCGCGGCGGGGCTCGTCTCCTCGTCCACCGAGATGGCGGCGCGCGGCGGCACAGGCGTGGAGATCGAGATCACCCGCGTCCCCGTGCGCGAGCAGGGGATGACGCCCTACGAGATCCTCCTCTCCGAAACGCAGGAGCGGATGCTGGTGGTGGCCAAGGAGGGGCGCGAGGAGGAGGTGCGCGCCATCCTCGGCAAGTGGGAGCTCGATGCGGAGACGATCGGCCACGTCACGGACACGGGCCGCTACGTCGTCCTGGAGAACGGCATAACCGTCGTCGATCTTCCCGGCGAGCCGCTCGTCAACGCCTGCCCAACGTACACCCGTGAGGGCATCGAATCGCCCGATGTGGTTGCGCTGCGCAACTGGTCTACCGCCGATCTCCAGCCGCTCGACGAGGAGGCGGACCCGGCGTGGACGCTGCGGCGGCTGCTGGACTCGCCCACGGTGGCGTCGAAGCGCTGGGTGTACGAGCAGTACGACAGCACGGTGCGCACGAACACCGTCGTCGGGCCAGGGTCGGACGCGGCGGTGCTGCGGCTGCGCGGGACGAACAAGGCGATTGCGGCGACGGTGGACTGCAACGCGCGGTACGTGTACCTCAATCCGTACCGCGGCGGTCAGATCGCGGTCGCAGAGGCGGCGCGCAACCTGGTCTGCTCCGGCGCCCTGCCTCGCGCCGTGACGGACAACCTGAACTTCGGCAACCCGCTGAAGCCGGACGTCTACTTCCAGTTGGCCGAGTCGCTGCGCGGCATCGGTGAGGCGTGCACGGTGCTGGAGACACCGGTCACCGGCGGCAACGTGTCGCTGTACAACGAGAACCCGCGCGGCGCCATCTTCCCCACGCCGACAATCGGCATGGTGGGCGTGGTGGAGGATCTGGCGCACGTCACCACCGTTGCCTTCAACGGCGAGGGCGACGTGATCGGGCTGCTGGGGACGAACCGCGACGAGCTGGGTGGCAGCGAGTACCTCAAAATTGTCCACGGCCGCCTCGCCGGCGACGCGCCCGCGCTCGATCTGCAGCAGGAGGCGGCCCTGCAGCGCGCGCTCCTCGCCGCTATCCGCGCCGGCCTCGTCCGCTCCGCGCACGACACGGCGGAGGGCGGGTTGGCCGTCGCGCTCGCTGAGTGCGCTTTCGCGGCGTCCCCGGCGT
>DASVVI010000436.1:0-2939 GCA_036386635.1 Longimicrobium sp. | reverse complement strand
TGGGCGAGGAGGCGGCCACCATCGGGCCGGTGCACGCGCTGCGCAGGTCCGGGCCGGGGCGCGACGTGGTGGCGCCGATGATTCGCAACTGCGGCGCCTGCCACGAGTTCGGGATGCCCGTGGCCGACATCTTCCGCACCTACCTGGGCGCGGGTGACGCCCCGGCCGGCGGGCGCGACCTGCACGTGGGCGACCTGGAGTACGGCGTCCTCGCCCCCATCTCGCACGTGGGCGACGTGGTGCCGGTGATCGCCGGGGTGGCGCTCTCCTTCCAGATCCGCGGCGAGGACCGCGTGGGGCTCACCTGGATCGGCGACGGCTCCACCAAGACGGCCGCGTTCCACGAGGGGATCAACCTGGCCGCCGTGCGCCGCCTCCCCGCCCTCTTCATCATCCAGAACAACCAGATCGCCCTGGGCACGCGGCTAAAAGTGCACGCCGCCGGATCCTTTCACGACTGGCCGGCGATGTACGGCGTGGCCGGCGCCATCTTCGACGGCAACCACGTCCTCGACGCCTTCGCCGCCACCCGCCTCGCCGCCGACCGCGCGCGCGCCGGCGAGGGGGTCACGCTGCTGGTGGCCGAGACCTTTCGCATGGGCGGCCACGCCACGCACGACGAGCGCGAAGCACGCGCCCTCTTCGAGCCTGAGCTCTTTCAGACCTGGGGCCGCCGCGACCCCATCGGGATGTTCGAGACCTGGCTGCTCGACGAGGGCATCGACCGCTCCCGCCTGGAGTCCATCGAGGCCGACGTCTCCGCCGAGGTCGAAGCCGCCGCCGAGGAAGCGCTCCGCAGCCGCGAAAACGCCATGCCTGTCGGGGAGACGGCCGCGCGCGGGGCGTACGCCGGGAGCACGGCGCACAAGCCCGACTGGAGCTGAGACTTCGTGCCTCGCTGGATGATCCTCTCGTCTCGCTTCCTCCTGCTCCTCCTGGCCACCGGCACGACCGCGGCGGCTCAGACTCCCGCGCCGCCCGCGCCCATCCAGGACAACAGCTTCCTGGTGGAGGAGGCGTACAACCAGGAGCGCGGCGTGGTGCAGCACATCAACACCTTTGCGCGCGCGGAGGGTGGCGGCTGGGAGTACGCCTTCACGCAGGAATGGCCGTTTCGCAGCCAGCGCCACCAGCTCAGCTACACCATCCCGCTCTCCGGCGCGGATGGCGACGTGGGGCTCGGGGACGTCGCGCTGAATTACCGCTACCAGGCCGGCCCGCTGGACGCACCGACGGCGTTCGCGCCGCGCCTGACGCTGCTGCTGCCGACGGGTTCGAGCCGGGAGCGGCGCGGGACGGGGGGCGTGGGGCTCCAGGTGAACCTGCCGTTCAGCGCCGAGCTCCCCGCGTCGCTCGTTGCGCACACCAACGCGGGCGCCACGCTCACGCCCCGCGCCCACGACGAGGCCGGCAACTTCGCGGCGGCGCTGGACTACACGCTCGCGCAGAGCATCATCTGGCTCGCGAGGCCGAAGCTCAACTTCATGCTCGAAGCGTCGTGGACGCGCGCGCAGGAGGTCGTGGGCGCGGGCGAAACGCAGACGACGACCGAGCTCCTGGTCTCGCCCGGTGTACGCACCGCCGTCGACCTGCCGTCCGGGCTCCAGATCGTGCCGGGCCTCGCCTTCCCCATCGGCGTCGGCCCCAGCAGCGGCGAGCGGAGCGTGTTCCTCTATCTGAGCTTCGAGCACGCCTTCGCCAAGCAGGGGCCGTAACGACGCGGGTGTTGACGCGCCGGCCCGCGGCGGGCTACGCTGTGTGACGCCGCGCGCATCCGCGCACGCACCTCACCCGAAGCTCGCGATGATGAGACCCGTGGTGGCGGGATGGATCGACCGGCGCGTCCTGGTGAACTACCGGGTCGCGCCGGACGCGCTGGAGGGAATCCTCCCCGCGCCCTTTCGCCCCAAGCTGGTGCGCGGCCACGCCGTCGCGGGGATCTGCCTGATCCGGCTGCGCGAGGTGCGCCCGCGCGGCCTTCCCGCGCTCGTGGGCGTCGGCTCCGAGAACGCCGCCCACCGCATCGCCGTCGAGTGGGACGGCGAGGACGGCGTGTGCGAGGGCGTGTACGTGCCGCGGCGCGACACGTCGAGCGGCCTGAACGTGCTTGCGGGAGGGCGCCTCTTCCCCGGCGTGCACCGCCGCGCGCGCTTCGAAGTGCGCGAGTGGGACCGCGGCCTGAGCGTCGCCGTGCGCAGCCGCGACGGCGCCACGCGGATCGCGGTGCGCGGCCAGGTGAGCCACGCGCTGCCGCCCGGCTCCATCTTCACCTCTCGCTGGGAAGCCTCCGATTTCTTTCAGCACGGCGCGCTCGGCTACTCGCCGCGCCGCGACCTGGGCGGCTTCGAGGGGATGGAGCTGCGCACGCAGAACTGGAGCGTGGAGCCGCTGGACGTGGACCTGGTGGAGAGCAGCTTCTTCGACGACCGCACGCGCTTTCCCGAGGGCTCCATCGCCTTCGACTGCGCCCTGCTGATGCGCGACCTGGCGCACGAGTGGCACGCCCGGCCGCAGCTCGCGGCGCGCGCCCCGGCGCCGGGGCTGGTGCCGGCGTTCAATCGGGATCTGGGGTAGGGCGCGGGGCCCGGGGCGGGGCCCCCTCCCCCGCTCGTCACCTCGCGGCCCCTCCCCCAAAACTGCCTGGGGGAGGGGCGTTGGGCGTGCGTTGGTGCGCGGCGGGCAGGCGGTGGGGCCGGGGCGGGCACGGGCAGCCACGTGGGGCGGCCCCTACGGGATCTGTGCGGAGGGGCGTAGGTCGGGGTGGCGGAAAGGGCGGGCAGACACGCAGGTCTGCCCCTGCTGGTATTCGTTCGTCGTCGCGGGTGTTGGAGCAGCGTCGAACACGGGCGCGCTGAATCGCGCCCCTACCGGATCTGCGAGAGTGCGCCCCGCAGTTCTCCCCCTCACCCGCCCTGCGCCCCCGCAGGCGGGGGAGGGGG